>CALMET010000081.1 GCA_937863195.1 uncultured bacterium | reverse complement strand
CTGGGAATTGGAGTACTTGGCTATGGGTCTCGTCGATCTTTACCAAGCGTTCAGTCACATCACGTACCGCACCTGTCATATGGTGGCTCGCGGTTTGTTGTGTGCGGCTATTTTCGGTGAGGCTTTGGCGCATGTCTCGGTCGAGGGACTCAAGGCGCTCATGCATAAACTGCAACAATTGCGGATCAATCGCTGGTTGATTTTGAGCCTTCAATTGGCGCAAGACGGCAAAAACCGCGATGGCCGTACCAACCAGTAAAATCGCCCCAATCACCAATAATACGTCCGTCATGCTCATAGAGGGCAAAGGTACCAAATCGGCCGGCTCTTGCAAAGCAAGTGCCGATCGGTTATACGTGGGAGCGATAAGCACTACATCTCTATGACAGCACTCCCTCTCAATGTCGGTCCTTCAAGCTGGGACCGCGATATGGCCGGTCTCGACGAAGACCCAAATGACGCCAACCTTGCCGAGATTGGCATGCATCTTGAAGGCGATGACAAAGACAAAAAAGACGATGATGAAGACGAAGAAGACGACGGTCTCGACACCGACGCTGCCGCCACCGTCGTCACTCCTGCTGACGATGATGACGAGGACGACGAAACGGGCGTAGAAGAGCTCGACGAACTCGCTGAACTCGACCGTCTGGAAAAAGAAATTGATACCGTTACCGAGCGCGAAGACTTCGTTATCGAAGACGAGATCTAAACCGTCACAAAACACCACCTAAAAAGGTGGTGTTTTTGACAATAAAATACTTTCGTGCTATTATCGTCTTCCTTTTTCACCAAGGGAAGGAAGGTGTTATGACAGCTACTTCGGTTCGCAGGGGGCCGTTTTCGGGGGTAAGCGATCGGGGCAACTCGAGAGGGAGTGATCGTGTGTCGTCGAGTTCGGATGGGATTGTTATCACATTGAATACGCATCCACTCGGTGCTGTTCAGTGGCTAAAAGAAGAGGTGTTCTGGAATCACTTCGGGCGCCGGCCAGTTGATGGCTACGGTAAGCTCGTGAGGATCCATAAGCTCGAAGAGAAGATCGCTTCTTGGCAGGTGATGCTTGACTGGCTTCGGTCAGGCAAGCTCCCTGGTGACGAATGGGAGAAGCCTGGCCATCACCTCAATGGTGAGTGCGAGGGTACGATGCGTTGCGATTTGAACCGCTGCAGCTTGCAGCTTTTGGTTCAGATCCATCCTGAAGAGGTCATCTTTCTTCTGCGCTTGTGCGAGAAGAACAAACGCTGCTAGCGCGTTCGCGCAGCAGCACGGGTCCCGTCGAGCTTTACTTGCTCCGGGACCTTTTTCATACACAAAAACACCCCGACGTTCTATCGGGGTGTTTTCTTAAGTCGTTTTACTGACAAACCGCGCACTCTTCGCTGGCGACGTCACGCTTTACCGAAGTGCCATCGATGCGCTCGGCATTGATTGGGGCAGCTGAACGGAGGTAGTACATTGATTTCACACCGAGCTTCCAGGCGAGCATATGAACATCGTTCAAATACTTACCCGAGATAGGTGTTGGGAAAAAGACATTGAGTGATTGGGCTTGATCAATAGCTGGCTGACGGTCAGCGGCCTGTTGGATGATCTCGCGCATATTCATCTCATACGCGGTGCGGAAGACGGCACGTTCTTCGTCGTTGAGACCTTCTACATTAGCGACGCTCCCCTTGTCGGCGATGACTTGCTTCCAGATCTCAGTGGTGTTCATGCCCTTGGTCTCCAAGAAGTTCACGAGGTGCTTGTTCTTGTACAAGAAGCTACCCGAAAGTGTTTTCTGTAAGAAGGCATTACCAGAGATCGGCTCGATCGAAGGCGTGGCTTCGTTACAGATAAAACTCGTTGAAGCCGTAGGCTGAATCGAGGTGACATAGCTATTACGACGCGTGCCTCCATCGAGTGGTAATCCGCGTTCTTTACCGAGTCTCTCTGACGCAGCCCGGGCATATTGGGCGAACTTGGTGAAAATCTCTTTATTGATATTGCGAGCCATCATGCTCTCAAATGGCACCATCTTGCTCATGAGGTAGCCATGGTAGCCCATGACGCCGAGACCGATTGAGCGTTCATGTTTAACCGAGTTGATCGCCTTCTTAAATTCAACCGGGTCGGCCATTTCGATAAAGGCTTCAAGGTTATTGTCGAGTGCAGTGACAATGTCATAGGTCATTTGTTCGATATCACCATTCCATTCGTCCCATTTCTCGATATTGAGGTTGCCAAGGCAGCAAACTGCCGTGCGTGTCTCGTCGGTCGGCAAGACAATTTCGGTACAGAGATTGCTTTGGCGCACCATAAGACCAAGATCCTTGTGGTGTTGTGGACGAGCTTCGTTCACCGTATCGATAAAAATGATATACGGTTCGCCGGTTTCTGCACGCATGGTGAGGATGCGGCGCCAGACGTCTTGAGCATTGAGCTGCTTCACGACGGTTTTGTAGTGCGGATCAATCAAGTCATAGTCTCTCCCCTCCTCTACGGCTTTCATGAACTCATTGGTCACGGTGATGCCGTGGTTCAAATTCAAACACTTACGATCAATATCGCCACCCGTTGTTTTGCGCATCTCCATGAAATCTTCAATATCTGGATGGTCGACGCTCAAGTACGCGGCGGCAGCGCCACGACGAATGCCATTGCGGCTAATCGCGATCGTTTCGGAGTCCATGATCTTCATGAACGGGATAACGCCCGATGAGCGCAAACCTGAAGACTTGAGTGGGGCATTCTGGCCACGAAGCTGTGACCAATCCGTACCAATACCGCCGCCGTATTTTGAAAGAAACGCGTTCTCGCGATAGATGTCGAAAATACCTTCAAGCGTGTCAGGGACCGTGTTCAAGAAGCATGAGATCGGCAAGCCTTTACTTGTACCGATATTCATCATGACTGGCGTTGCAGGGACAAACCAGCAACGGGTCATATAATCATAAAGGCGCTGAGCGAGCTCACGATCACCACGGCACATGCCAGTAGCGACGCGTGAATAGAATTTCTGAATATCCTCACAAATCTCCCCATCAGCACCGTGCAAGAAGTAGCGATCACGAAGATTCTCGAGACCAAAGTAGGTCGCAAGGGTTTCAAATTCGTGGGTAATCTTAATACCTTCTTGAATAGAACGGTCGGCATTATAGTGCGGACAGTCCCAGCTATTGCGGTTTTTGGTCGTCTCTTTAACTTCAGCGAGCAAAATATCGCGAGCGGCATTGAGGTCGTTAGCTGAGACAGCGTCGATGACAGAAGCGTACGTGGCCATAAGGGTGAGAAGGGAGAAGAAAAATGAGCGTGATTTTTACTAATGTCTAATTTCTAGTGATGGACGTGTTTACCAGTCTGCAACCACAGCACCTTTGGCGTATTCGGTAGCGCGGTTTTCGAAGAAGTTGGCATGTTCTTTGGCATTGACCATGACGTCGAGCCATTGAAGCGGGTTTGCTGCATGATAGACCTTGTCGAGGCCAAGATCATTGAGTTTTTTATCAGCCGTGTAGCGGATGTATTGTTTGACGTCTTCAGGCTTAAGACCAGGCACGGCACCGAGGGCAAAACAGGTGTCGATGAAGTTATCTTCGAGTTTCACCATGTCCTCACAAGCTTGATAGAGGGTACTGCGAAGCTCTTGGGTCCAAATGTGTTTGTTCTCGTTGACGAGGTCTCTGAAGAGCTGACAAACGCCTTGGCTGTGTAGGGTTTCATCGCGGATACTCCAGGTGACAATTTGCCCGACGCCCTTCATTTTACCGAGACGCGGAAAGTTCATGAGAATGGCGAAGGAGGAGAACAAGCTCACACCCTCCATGAAGGCACCGAAGACCGCGAGATTGATGGCGAGTTCTTCGACTGTGCGCACATCGAAGCCTTGAATATACTGATACTTCTCGCGCATGGCATCGAACTCAAGAAAGGCGGAGTATTCTTTTTCGGGGAGTCCGAGCGAATCGTTGAGATAGGAGTAAGCCCAGACATGCACGCTCTCCATCGCCGCAAAGGCTGAGAGCATCATCTTGATCTCAGGTTTTGGAAACGCCGGGATGAGATGAGAGTTGTAGTTATTGTTAACTTCGAGGTCGCCTTGGGTGAAGAAGCGCAGAATTTGGATAACGAGATTGCGCTCTTCTTCAGACATTTTGAATCTGAAATCTGAGATGTCTGACTCCATCGGGACTTCGATCGGGAGCCAATGGGCCTGATTTTGTTTCTGAAAGAATTCGAAGTATTTGGGATACTCGAATGGGCGGTAGAACGGTCGATACGTAAGCATCGGACATGCCCCAAAGAGTTGGCTCATAAGCAAAGGACGTGACGTGAGAGGGTTAGGCTAGTCGATTTGAAGAAAGGATTGGTTGGCATGTACCGACGGTGTTGGGTGGACATAGCCATTCGCCTCACCGATCACGCCGATCGATTGGCGTTCTTCTGGAGTCAAAAAGCGCAAGGCGAGCCAGCGAAAGATATAATCTACGACCGATTCTGCGTGTGGGATATTTGGATTCTGTGTTGGGCCGGATGGTTCGTACTTTGCGTGAGCAAACTTGTTCACGAGAACTTTGAGCGGTACGCCGTACTGAAGACCGATAGAGATCGCGGTCGCAAGCGAATCAACCATGCCAGCGATAGCGCCACGCTCTTTTGCGAGGCGGATGAAGATCTCGCCAGGTTGGCCATCTTCGTAGAGACCAACAGTAACATAACCCTCACAAGGGCCGACTTGAAACTTATGGGTGATGGCTTTGCGCTCGTCTTGTAAACGACGACGACGCGGCACAAAAGCCTCGCCTGTGGAATTGAGAGGAAGTGTCATAAAAAGGGTAGGCAAAAAACGACTTTTGCGTTTATCGCAAAATCGCGTGATCAAGTTCGGGTGCCCTTTTCACCCTCCGTGAGAGCGTCTCATTGTGGCCAGAAGCCGCAAAAATGACGGAGTTCACAGAAGTTAGCGTGTGATGGAAGGTCGCCCCACCACTAGATCTAGTGGCTTAATCGAAATTATACCACAAGATCTAGTGGTCGAACGATCTTCGATGTGGATAATCGAAGGCGTACGACGTTTGTTTATTGTTTAAAGGCCAAGGGAGAGGTTGATCGTCTGTCTGGTCACCGCTTCAACAGGTTTGATGGCGAGTTTTACATCCATCTTTTGGCCCTGACGGTTGTTCACGGAGATAAAGCCTTTCTCCATAGCGTGCTCATAGACTTCTTTGGTGACTTTAACGTCTTGCAGACAATAGTCGCGCAATTTATCAATCTCACCTTTCTTCCAGTACTCCACGGCCATGAGACCGTGGCCTGACTTCCCTACTCCGAGCGTGGCTTGGGCAACGTCGTCGAGCTTTACTCTGAACCCGAGAGACTTTTCGATTTCAACGAGCACATCGACCGTGGGGAGCTTCATGATATCCCCTGAATAATACTGCTGCATGCAGGGATAATCGAAGCCGATCAAGTTATAGCCAATGATGCGGTCTGATCGTTCAAGACGCGGCCAGAGCTTTGGTAGGTCTTCTTCAAGAAAGGACTCATAGGTGTCGGTCTCATAAAAATAACAACCGATTAACGAGATCTTGAGCAAAGACGGATTATAAGCGCCAACATCTTGAAAGGTGTTGCGGGTTTCGATATCGAGAACGACGGCAGTACTCATAGCGTGGAGTGAAACGCCAAAGAGAATATCATAGGCTAGCTCGCTCTGCATCTATCAATCTCATGCGGTTTTTGCGCCGTCAAAGAAAAGCTGTGGAAAAATCTGAGGTCGAATGAACAAGCGCAAACATCATGCAAGTTTTGAAATACATTACCAATACTACGATACAAAAAAACGCCCGGAGGGGCGTTTTTTTGATTAACCTCTTGATTGGTTATCGCGTTTGCGTTCGAATTCTTTGAGGTAGGTCTTACGAATACGGAGGCTTTCTGGAGTGACTTCGAGAAGTTCGTCTTCACCGAGGTACTCGAGGGCTTCTTCAAGACTCATATCACGTGGGGCATTCAAGCCTTCGGTAACGCCAGAGCCTGCGGAGCGCATATTGGTAAGCGCCTTTTGGCGGCAAACGTTTACGGCGATATCTTCGGCTTTGGCATTTTGGCCAACAACCATACCTTCGTACACCTTCACAGCAGGCTTCACGAACATGAGACCACGTTCTTGAGCGGCCATGAGACCATAAGCCGTTGTTTCACCCGTTTCATGGGAGATGAGCGAACCGTGTGGGGTTGCGTCGATCGAACCTACGTAAGGCTTATAACCAAGGAAAAGCGTATTGATAATGCCCTGACCACGCGTGTCCATCATGAATTCGGTACGGTAACCGATGAGACCACGGGTTGGGATTTCAAACTGGAGGTAAGCAGTGCCGTTTTCAATACGCATGTCTTTCATTTCGCCTTTACGACGACCCATTTTTTCGATGGATGAACCGCTATAAACTTCAGGGCATTCGATCGAAACTTCTTCAAACGGCTCCATTTTTTGGCCGTTTTCTTCTTTAAAAATAACCTGTGGACGGGAAACCTGAAGTTCAAAGCCTTCGCGGCGCATCTTTTCGATCAAGATCGAGAGGTGAAGTTCACCACGACCAGAAACGATAAAGCTCGCATCACCATTGCCGGCATCCACGCTGAGAGCGACATCGTTTTGAAGTTCGCGTGTCAAACGGTCTTTGATATTGCGCGAAGTGGTGAATTTACCTTCTTGGCCAGCGAATGGCGACGTGTTTACACCAAAGGTCATTTTAACCGTTGGTTCTTCGATTTTGATAACAGGAAGGGCTTCAGCATTTGAAACGTCTGCAACGGTTTCACCGATATTCAAGTCTGAGATACCGGCAAAGGCGACGATGTCACCTGCCATCGCCTCTTGAACTTCGACCTTACCGAGACCCATAAAGCTAAAGAGGTTGGTGATCTTTGCTGGGGCTTTGACACCGGAACGGTTGATCCAAGTAACAGGACCAGGGCGAAAGACACCGCGAACGATGCGACCGATACCCATCTTGCCTTTATAGTTGTCGTAAGTGACGTTTGCTACCGAAACCTGAAGAGCGCCTTCGGTATTTGCTTGTGGAGCTGGGATTTCTTTTACGACCGTTTCGAAAATCGGTTTAATGTCGGTCATCTCAGCGAGATCCATACCAAGACCGGCCTTGCCGTTCTTCGCCGAAGCATAGACGACTGGGAAGTCGGCTTGAGCATCTGAAGCGCCGAGGGTAACGAAAAGATCAAAGGTCTGATCAAGAACCCAGTCGAGACGAGCTTCTGGCTTATCGATCTTATTGATAACCACGATGATGCGGTGACCAGCTTCAATCGCCTTCTTCAAAACGAAGCGCGTCTGAGGCATTGGGCCTTCTTTTGCGTCAACGAGCAAAAGAGCGCCGTCAACGAGGCTCATGATACGTTCTACCTCACCACCGAAGTCGGCGTGACCTGGAGTATCAACGATGTTGATCTTGGTACCGTTGTACATGACCGCAATATTCTTCGCGAGAATGGTAATGCCGCGTTCGCGTTCGAGTTCGTTAGAGTCCAAAATAGCTTCGCCTTCAAGACCAGCGTCTTTAAAGGTGTCGGACTGTTTCATGAGGGCGTCGGCAAGGGTAGTTTTACCGTGGTCAACGTGGGCGATGATCGCAATGTTTCGAATGTCTGGCATAGAGAATGCGCGGATTATAAAGAAATACGCGGGTCTTGTCAACCCGCGCAACCTTTCATTATTTCGCTGTGTTTACACGTGTTTTGATGGCGTTCCAGTAGCCATCATTCCCCTGCTGCGTTTTCATCCAATACCACCACTCGGCGCCCCAGAGATCGATCTGTTGATAGTTCATGCGCTCTGCAAAATCAAAATGCTTTTCAACATCTGCCACCGAGAAGGTTTGATCATTATCTTCTTGAGTGGCATTTCTGATGTCAGTCGTTGCCCAAGGCTCCATTTGAAATTCACTTACATAGGTTTCTTTAAGGATCCAAGAGACAAGAAGGGCTTTGCGTGAATAGAACCACGGTGGAATAAGGGAGTAGCGAAAGACGCCTCCTGATGATCGTCGTACGACACGATAGGTGCTGAAGCCGATCCGATCAGTGTGTGCGGCAAAGGTGAGCCAACTCGTCAGCTCCCCACTCTCGGTGGTGACGATTGGGCGTGGATTAGGTCGCTTCTGCTCAAGGTTACGGATATGATTTAATTCTTGCTTCACAAAGGCATTATCATTACCACGACACTTCATGAAGGAGCGCAGGGTCGCTTCATTCTCGATTTGCCATGCACCAATCGCAGGATGATCTTTAATGGTTTCAAAAACATGGTCGATATAAACGAGCTGTGCAGCTTTTTGTTCGTCTTCTGTTAGCGCCAATGCCCAATCCGGGATCCAACATTCTGGCCAGCGAGGTTGGCGTGCGCCTAGTACTACCGTGGCTTTTGCGCCATGTTTTTGGACGATATCAAGTTGCGCCACGAGCCAGTCGGTTTGAAGCAGGTCTGGCATTGGCTCAACAAGAGGCCAGTATGCTGGGATGCGTACATGTTTGATGTCCATGTCGGTTAAGACGGCTTCGAGACCATCTTGAGAGTCTACGCCAAGAAACTGGGCATACGGGATGCTCCACGTAATGCCATAGTTGATATCTTTGGTCACCTTTGGCCATCCAGCAAAAAGCATAAGTAAAAAAAAGACCAATACCCCAACAAAGGCGCAAAGAAAGCGATAATGTAGAGGGTGAATCTTGCGCATATTAGGTAGAGATCAAGGCAAGGCCGATAGCGGCACATGCCAATGCAAGGAGCTTGAGGGCTGCGATCGCTCCCGTCCAGTGCTCGCGAAGGGCGGCAGGGAGCCATTTGCTAAATGCGCCAGTAATAAGAGCGAGCGCGCCAAATTGCACGGCCTGCAAGGCATTCACTACCGATGCAGACCCATCAGGTAGCGAGAGCGCATACTGAACGCCCACGAATCCGAGCGTGCCAATCCCCTGCCCCACAAAGAACAAGACGAACGGTTTTTTCTCACCGTCTTTTTCTTTTTTGCCAAAAAGCTCGTTTCTTACTTGAGAGACGCCTGCGAGTACACCAACAACGAGAGCAAGGACGACGACACGTGACAAAAAGAATCCTTGAATGAAATTAACTTCGTGATAGAGAAAGGTCGCATTGACGGACGAGATGGCAAAAAATGCCCCACTCTCAAGCGCTGGCTGCAAAGCGATGGGATAATGTTTGCTGCGATTTGCTATTGCGATAATAGCCATTGAAACGACAAGTAGACCAATGCCCCCGGTAACGAGCGGATTCTCGGTGAATAGTGAAAAGTTCCATGACAAAAAAACTTCGAGCAACACACTAAACAAGGCAACCGCTGCCGCTGTGAGCGGGACAAATGATCCTGCCTCAGTTGTTTTTAAGCCAGCGAAAAATCTCCAGAGTCCGGCAAAAAAACATCCGCCAAATAAAATCGCATAAATAGCAATCGTCCAACTAATTTTTTCTGGAGGAAAAAACGGCCAAACGAATAAGGCAAGCGTAGAGAGTCCACCGATTGCTACCGCATACGTGCCCGGATGTTTAAATCCCGTTTGTAAGAGGAGTTTATCGATGAGCGAAGCGATGGCATTTGCGAGATGTCCAAAAATCGCAATCAAAATGGCGCTCATAGGGTAATGCTGTCGCCATAACGAGGCGCAATGCTTTCAATGCCTAATTCATTTTGCACGCGGGTCGCTAAAGCCGTTGCGGCACCTTCTTCGCCATGGGTGCAATAGACACGTTTTGGCGCGGCCTCTGCTTCTTTGATCCAGCTAACGAGTTTGTTTTGGTCTGCGTGGGCACTATAGGCACCAATGCTTTCGATCTTTGCTTTGACATTAATGCGCTCACCGTAGATCTCGACAGTCTTGTCACCGCGATAGAGTTGGCGCCCGAGCGTGCCTTCGGCTTGGTAGCCAACGATAAGCACGGTCGTAGAAGCATCCCCTAAATAACGAATAAGATGATGCAAAATGCGTCCCCCATTCATCATGCCTGAGCCGGCAATAATGACCTTTGGTTTTGGCGCCGAGTTAATCACCTTTGACTCGTCCTTGCTCAAGGTAGATTTAAGGCCAGGAAAATCAAACATATCATCGCCGCTCGCAATGAGTTTATATGCTGCTTGGTCGTAGTACTGCGGATATTCTTCGACAATGGCCGTAGCTTTGATTGCCATTGGACTATCAAGATAGATATCGACACGCGGGATGAGGCGATTCTCTACCAAGTGATTCATTTCGTAGAGAAGTTGCTGGGTGCGTTCAATAGCAAATGCGGGGATAATTAAAACGCCCTTTTGCTTAATCGTACGTTCAATAACGGTTTTAAGCTTAGATTCGCGGGTGCTCTCGTCTTCGTGAATGCGATTTCCGTAGGTGGACTCGATAATCAGCGCATCAACAGCGCCAAGCTGTTCGGTAGGCATAAGGATCTGTGTGCCTTCATTGCCCAGATCTCCTGAAAACGCGGCGGATTTGCCCGCTTCAGTGCGTACCTCGATAAAAGAGCTGCCAAAAATATGGCCAGCGTCTTTAAACGTCACGGTAAAATCTTTGATCTTAACAGGTTTATTGTAGGTAACGCCGACAAAACTCTTGAGCGCAATTTCGATGTCAGCTTCTTCATAAAGCATCGGGCGGTATTCGCGCTTAAAATCCGAAAGCATGATCTTATACGCGTCCTCTAAAACCAAGGTCGCGAGTTTTGCCGTTGGTGGCGTTGCATAGACCTTGCCTCTGAAGCCCGCTTTTATAAGCTTAGGGATGCGCCCGGTATGATCGAGATGGGCATGTGTAATACAAACCGCATCAATTTCAGAAGCGTCAAAAGGAAAATCGGCAAAGTTTTGCGCACCACAGAGTTTGCATCCCTGAAACATCCCACAATCAATCAGGATTTTACCTTTGGCGCTCTCGACCAAATAACAAGAGCCGGTGACTTCACGCGAGGCACCAAAAAAAGAGATTCGCATGGAGACATGATAGCATGCCTCTCGCCCAGAATCATCCCCTCGCCTCTTTATCCTCCCTTTCCCTCCGTGTGAACGAAGGGTGACACTCAGGCTTCAGTTTAAGATGGAGGCGTACCTCTTCGTTCACACGGAGAGGTAGGAGAGGTTTGAGAGGCTATTCAGGGAGGTTTTTCAGCGTATTATCCAGCGACTGGCAGAAGGCTTCAAATCCATAACGCGGCGTCATGCACTCGCGGTCAAAAACAAGCTTCAACATCGAACGGTTTCCGGTGGCGCCAAAAAGCACAAAGACGAGAAAAATTGTTTGGACAATTAACAACATCGCACCTGAAAAAATCGCTAAGCGATAAGAGAATTCCGGATGATCAAATTTTACCTTCCATTCAGGATGAAACATCCAGAGGCGTCGGTCAGCGGCGGCATTCGCAAAGAGCACGGCAAAGCAAGCGGCGGCACCGGTCGCGAACGATTGCCAAGGCGATGCATTGGCCGTGCCTGCTGCTAAAATACCGACAGGAAATGCCATAACCGTCATCACAGCCCAAAAAGAGGCGCTTTTTTTGGACATGCCAAAATGATGATCGGGATCGTGTTTAATGGGTGAAGAAGGTTTCTTCAAGGTGCGAGCCATAGTCGCTTGTGATTATACCACAGTTTTTTCTCCCGTCTCTACTTTTACCGTGTCGGGTCCGAGCGTCATCTCTAATTCTTTGGCGATCGCCTCATCAAAACGGATGCGATAGTTCGAAAGGACTTTTTGTTTGCCTCCGGCATTGTCGACGACAAAGTAGACGCGATAACGCCCCGGATTCTGGTCAAAGAGTTCGCGAATACGGTGCAAGATGCTTGGTGGCAAATGCGCGCGCAAATAAATTGAGATGGCTTGCTCGGCGCGCTTAGTTGGCATTGGGGCGTCTGGCTCAAGCCGCGGGTCAACACGTTTACCGGTTTGGTTTTGTAGGTGATCGATAACATTGTCGATATTGTCTGGCGTAAGCGGATAACCAGACTCCACCAAAAACTTCCACTCCCCGTCTTTGTCTTGGACGCGCCCATGCAAAACCACCGCCGTATCGGCATTCCATAACTCCGGCTTCTCTTTATAGGTGCGTGGAAAGATGACGGCTTCAATATCGCCTGTCATATCTTCGAGCTTGGCAAACACCATCGGCTCCCCTGCCTTTGTGAGGATTTTCTTGGCAATCGTAATCGTCCCCGCAGTGCGCACGGATTTTTCGGCGACGAATTTGGGGAGATTCGCAATCGGATTCACCATATCGCCCAAACGATCCGCATATTCTTTAAACGGATGCGATGAGAGATAAAGTCCTAATAACTCTTTTTCCCAAGTGAGAATATCTCGGTTGATCGCCGGTGGTGCCGGTTTTAAAATTAATTTATCACGCGCCGCCGTCTCGCTTGAAAGGGCAAACAAATTAAATTGCCCCGAGCTCGACTCTTGCGTCATGCGTTTTTGGTACTGCAAGATAATTTCGATATTGAAGTAGAGCTGATTACGATCACCAAAACGATCAAGCGCACCTGATTTAATCAGGGCTTCAAGTGAACGGCGGTTCAAACCGAACGGATCCATACGCGTCACAAAATCCTCAAGATCTTTAAAGAGACCGTTCGTTTTGCGTTCTTTGATGACCGCTTCTGAAATATCTTCACCGAGCCCCTTAACCGCAGCTAAACCAAAGCGCAAAGACTCTTTTTCTTTTACGACAGCAAAACTCGCATACGATTCATTCACATCCGGTGGCAATACCGGCATATTCATGCGCTTACACTCTTCAACCTCAATCGTGATGCGATCAATATTATTGATGTCGCTATTCAACAGCGCTGCCATAAAGGCATCAGGATAATGCGCTTTCAAATAGGCCGTTTGGTAAGCAATCAAGGCATAACAAGCCGCATGCGACTTATTAAAGCCATACGCCGCAAATTCTTCGAACTGCGTAAAAATAGCTTCGGCCGTCTTTTGTTCTACGCCTTTTTTGATCGAGCCTTCAATAAACTTCACACGCAGCTCCGCCATCAGTTTGGCAATCTTTTTGCCCATCGCTTTGCGGAGCGTATCTGCTTCACCAGGAGTAAATCCGGCCATGTCTTTGGCCACTTGCATAACCTGCTCTTGGTACACCGGGATACCGTAGGTGTTTTGCAAGGCACTCTTAGTGAGCTCGTGCATAAAGGTCACCTTCTCTCGCCCGTGCTTGCGATCAATAAACGATTCAATAAACTGCATTGGGCCCGGACGATAGAGGGCCACCATGGCGATAATGTCTTCAATAACGGTTGGACGAAGTTCGCGAATATACTTCTTCATGCCGTCAGATTCGAGTTGAAAGACTCCAGTCGTTTCACCCTTACCCAAGAGCTCGTAGGTTTTAGCGTCATCAAGCGGGATCTCATTGATATCAATCACATCGCCATAGACCGCCTCGGTAATCTCGAGACAGTCACGAATCACCGATAAGTTAGAAAGACCCAAGAAATCCATTTTCAAAAGCCCCGTCACTTCGGCGGAGTGGTTGGCGTACTGTACGACTTGGTCAACATCACCACCTTGAGCCTTTTGTAGTGGTGCGAGCTCAGAAAGCGCCTCAGGGGCAATCACGATACCACAAGCATGCTGCGAGGCATGGCGCGTTGTACCTTCAAGACGAATAGCCAAATCAATCAAACGTTTTACGCGTGCGTCGGTCTGATACATGTCGCGCAGTTCAGGCGCCTCTTCTTTTGAGATCTTGAGAGGGATGTGTCGTCCTTGAGCTGGCGGAGGAATGACCTTGGCTACGCGATCTACATCTGCGTAGCTCATATTCAATACACGTCCCACATCACGCACCGCAGCGCGTGCTGCCATGGTTCCAAAAGTGATAATACCGGCCACACGATCAGCGCCGTATTTTTGCGTCACATATTCAATAACGTCTTTGCGTTTTACATCGTCAAAGTCGGTATCGATATCAGGCATCGAGATACGATCAGGATTCAAGAAACGCTCAAAGAGCAAGCCATAACGCAGAGGGTCCAAGTTGGTAATCCTTAATGAGTACGCCACGATCGAGCCCGCAGCAGAGCCGCGACCAGGTCCCACAATCACCTTATGGTCTTTTGCCCAGTTGATATAATCAGCCACAATCAAAAAGTAGGCCGCAAAACCCATGCGCTCGATCGTGTTCAATTCAAATTCTAAACGTTCTTTCGCTTCTGGCTGAATCGCAGGGTCGGGATAGCGCTCTAATAAACCGATTTCACAGAGATTCTTCAGTTGTGAG
>CALMET010000080.1 GCA_937863195.1 uncultured bacterium | reverse complement strand
GACATTCGCTTTACCAATGACAAACGGAGTCTTTGTCGTTGTGATGACGGCGGTCTTTTCACGAGCAAATCTAAAGTAGGCGGGGCCCTTCATATTGGCGAGGGCGATGGTGGCTTTGCGTGTTTCTTCATAATCGCAAGGCACGACCACGGTCATCCCTGGCAGAACACGCGTGATGGCGATATCTTCGAGGGCTTGGTGTGTTGCACCGTCCGGCCCAACCGAAATGCCTGAGTGGGCACCTGCGACCTTTACATTAGCGTTTGAATAGGCGACCGAGACGCGCAATTGGTCCCAACAGCGACCAGGGACAAAGACGGCATACGAACTCACGAACGGGGTTGCGCCCGAGAGCGCCATGCCAGCGGCAATACCCATCATATTTTGCTCGGCGACTCCGCATTCAACAAAGCGGTCTGGGTAGGCTTTTTGAAAAAGATTTGCACGCGTCGATTCGGCGAGATCACCCGTTAACACAAAAACGTCTTTGCGTGTTTTGCCAAGCTCTACAAGCGCATCCCCATAGCCATTGCGGGTTGGGATCTGTTCTACATTTTTACTGTAGAGGTTTGGGTTCAAAAAAAATGAGGCCATATTATTCGTGTTCAGAGGTAATGCGACCTTGAAGCGTGCGCAGTTCTTTTAGCGCGATTTTTGCTTCTTCAGGATTCGGTGGTTTGCCATGCCAAACATAATCACGCTCCATAAAATGCACACCTTTGCCTGGGATAGTATGTGCGATGATCGCGGTTGGCTTTTCATAAATGGTCTCAGCTTTTTTTAATGCATCCAAAATTGCGCGTACATTGTGCCCGTCAACCGAGATCACATGCCAGCCAAAGGCCTTAAACTTATCCGCGAGGGGTTCAAGTGGCATGATCTTTTCGGTGAATCCGTCGATTTGGATATTGTTGCGGTCAACGATCAAGGTGAGATTGTTTAAACGTTCTTTGCCGGCAAACATAAAACCTTCCCAGCATTGACCTTCGTCGAGTTCGCCGTCACCGGTCATGAGGTAGGTGCGCCAGCTCTGTTTTGTTTGTCTGGCATAAAGCGCCATACCAACAGCCTGCGAAACACCTTGGCCTAATGGGCCTCCACAGGTTTCAATCCCAATGCCCCAGTGATTATTTGAATGCCCTTGAAAAGGGTGTCCGATCTTGCGCAGGTTTTTTAAAAAATCACGGCGGTCACAGAATCCGCGACGGGCGAGTGTCGCATAGAGAATTGGGCAAATATGCGCATTCGATAAAACAAACCGATCACGCTCAGGCATGTTCGGTTTTTTTGAATCGATATTCATCGCCGAAAAATACAACGATGCAAAAATCTCTGCCGTCCCCAATGGCCCAGCCGAATGACCGCTCTTGGCTTCGACGAGGGCTTGAATAACGTCTTGGCGCAATTCGTAGGCTAAGACTTCAAGTTCTCTAATACTAAGGTGCGCGCGCTTTGACATGACAGCAGTGTAACATAAAAACTCCCCAACGTTACGTCGGGGAGTTTTTACAAACAGGAGCTTATTGGACGTTGATCGAACCCTGCATTGCTGGGTTGATGGAGTCCTTGTAGTCAAAAGCGCCAGCGCTGTTGAATTGTTTGGTGTAGCTGTCACCTGGTTTGATGTCACCAGAGTTGAAGCCTGAGCCGACGACCGAGTGAACAACCGTATCGCGGTTGGTCCAGGTGACCGTCATGCCTTTTTTGATCGTGAGAGATGCTGGGACGAAGCCATTCGCTACCGAGCTAATGGTGATCGTTGCAAGCGTTTCATCGAATTGCTTGTCTTGAGCGATGGTGGTCGTCAAGGTCATCACGTTACCAGGGTTGTAGTCAGAAGCGGTCTGAATAGCGGTGCCTAAGCGGTAGTTCGTGAAGAACGCATCAGGGATATCGTCTACTTGGCTGTTCCAGGTAAGGCCGTAGAGCGTCTTTGCGAGCTCTTCAGAACCAATCTGGCGAAGGATACCACCTTGGTCAACGACGTAGGTGCGAGGATCCGTCGTAATCTTTACCATCTTGTAACCAGGACGGTAGGTGACGTTGCCGCCAAGTGGGATGGACGAGAGTGCGCCATCAGAGATGCTACGGACGGTTGCGAAATCTTTGTACCAAGTGAAGTACGTTTTGTCGTTAGGGAAAACGTAGCGTTTGCCGTTTGAAGCAAAGTAGTAAACAGCTGAACCAGAACCTTTGATAAGTTCACCGGCGTTAAAGTTGCCAGTGGTTGCAGCGCCGACAGCAAGAGGTGCTGCGAGCATAGAGACCGTTGCAAGGGTCGCGGCTGCGCGAGAAAGCATGAGCTTCATAGAGAAGTGGTACATTGAGTAATTGAGTAAGTGACTATAGGATGCCAACAATGTGGCATACCCGTCAAACTAGCGAACATTCACCTTGAAGATTTCTGACGATCCAACCTTGCCCAAAAGATCGGTGGCACGCACTTGAACGTTTACCGTTTGAGCACTTGTCCAAGGGCCAAGCATGGTATTGCACGATGCGGCAGAACAGGTTTTTACCAACGTGCCATTCACGAGGATCTCGATCTTATCAATACCGTCTTCATCACCAGCTTGGGTGGTGATATCGGTTTGTTGGCCAATAACCGGCAAGAGATTGCCAATGGAGGCCGTAACGATCGGGGACTCATTCGCGACGACAGAAATCGTTTTTGATTCTGAAGTATTGCGTTGACCGCTTGGTTCAGTGACGATGGCAGTAAATGTGTGGACGGTACCAATAGCGCCTTGTTCGAGTTCAGAATAACGGCACTCTTGTTCGTTGTCGCAGGCTTTCACCAAGACACCATCCATAAAGATCTCAATGATGCGTGCACTGATGCGGTTATTGTCGACAGTGGCAACGACTTCGCGATAAGAGCCTGGTCTTACTTCAGGGCGAGTGACGGCAAGCGAGAGACCTGCGATACCCGGGGTAACCGTAATAGTAGAAGTCGTTTGAAAGGTTGTATTGTTGTTCCATTTGAAGTTTGCAACGACGGCTACGCTTGAAGCAGCGGTTGCTGGGATGGTCTCATCCGTTGAGCAGGGGCTATATTCACAGGTCTTGGTTAAAATTCCATTGAAGAACAAATCAATTTTATTGAAGTTCGTTGCAGGATTTGCTGTTGCCAAAAGATTCACGGTCCCAAAAATCTTTTCTTCTGTTTTTGAAAGATAAAGGGTCCCTTTATTTGTAACAACAGGTGTTGTTGTCGTCGGAGTTGTCGGAGTCGTAGGTGTGGTCGGAGTGGTTGGTGTTGTTGGGGTTACAATCGTTTTATCAACATCAATTGAGCTTGCCGTGTTCATGGCTGTTGATGGTGAAAAATC
>CALMET010000079.1 GCA_937863195.1 uncultured bacterium | reverse complement strand
AATACGAAGTGCATAATGGCGTCCGCATTACGGATGGCGCTCTTGTAGCGGCCGTTCAACTCTCTTCTCGCTATATCACTGACCGTTTTTTGCCTGATAAAGCTGTAGATTTGGTGGACGAAGCTGCCGCAGCATTACGCATGCAAATCGACTCGATGCCAGAAGAGCTGGATAAACATAAGCGCACCATCATCAAACTTGAAATCGAGAAGCGCGCGCTTCAAAAAGAAGAAGACCAAGATTCAAAAGACCGTCTGAGCGCCATCGAAAAAGACTTGGCCGAAGAACGCGAAGCCGCTGAAGGTATGGAGCTTTCATGGAAGGCCGAGAAAGCGCTTATCGAAGGCATTCAAGTTGCCAAAAAAGAATTCGAACAATTAAAAAGCGAAGCCGAAATCGCCGAACGCCGTGGCGACCTCGAAAAAGCCTCTGAAATTCGCTACGGCCAATTACCTATTGCCGAGAAAAAACAAAAAGACGCTGAATCCAAACTCAAAGAACTTCAAGGCAAGCGCGGCCTTTTGAAAGGCGCCGTCACGGACGAAGAAATCGCTGCCGTTGTCGCCCGCTGGACTGGTGTCCCCGTCTCACGCATGCTCGAAGCTGAAGCTGCACGCCTCGCCAAACTCGAAGGCGAATTGCATAAACGCGTCATCGGCCAAGAAGAAGCCGTAAAAGCGGTAGCAAATGCCGTACGTCGCTCACGCGCCGGTATCAGCGAAGAAAAACGCCCGATTGGCTCGTTCTTATTCTTGGGCCCCACCGGTGTTGGTAAAACCGAACTTGCTCGTGCCCTCGCCGAAACGCTTTTTGACGACGAAGACGCCATGGTACGCGTCGACATGAGCGAATACATGGAGAAACACGCGGTCTCGCGTTTAATCGGTTCATCTCCTGGCTATGTCGGTTATGACGAAGGTGGCCAACTCACCGAAAAAATCCGTCGTCGCCCTTATGCGGTGATCTTGTTTGATGAAGTTGAAAAAGCCCACCCTGATGTCTTTAATACGCTTTTGCAGGTATTAGACGATGGTCATCTCACCGATGGCAAAGGCCGCAAAGTAAACTTCAAAAACACCGTCATCATCATGACCTCGAACTCCGGGTCAGATTTGATTCTCGACGCCGGCAAACGGGGTGAAATTGGCTTCACGGATGAAAGCGAAGACGCGACCAAACGCACACGCGAACATATTCGCGAACAAGTCATGGGCCGCCTTAAAGAGCAGTTTCGCCCTGAATTCTTGAACCGCGTTGATGAAATCGTCGTCTTTGATGCGCTTGATAAAGAAGCATTGAACAAAATCATTGATCTTCAACTCGAGAGCGTCATCAAACGATTGAATACCAAAAAGATCCAGCTCTCGTTCACCAAAAAAGCCAAAGAACTTATTTCAGAAAAAGGCTATGACCCAAGCTTTGGCGCCCGTCCATTAAAACGCGCCATTCAAGACTTGGTTTTGGACGAGCTCGCCCTCAAAATGGTTGAAGGCACGATCAAAGAAGGTGATTCGGTAGAATTCACCGTGAAGGATGGGAAAGTGGTTATGAAGTAAGCAGGTGGACGCCGACCGCACAGGCGGTCTCCCCTCTCAAAATCAATTTACCCAGCGAAAGCGCCGTAGCACCGGCGCTTTTTGCTTGCTCGCGTTCTTCGTCAGACCATCCGCCTTCGGGACCAATGAACAACGCGATAGCACGCGTCTTCTGCATCGGCTCGGATTCAGGAAGATAGGTATCTGCAAAAACAATGCGATCGCAGCTCTTTGCATCTGCTAACGCCTGTTCAAAACTCATGGTATGCGAGACTTCGGGGATCTTGGCTCGACCGCATTGTTCAGCCGCTTCTTTAGCGATGGCTTGTAAGCGGTCTTGCTTGATGCCCGTTTTAATCGTGTGTGTAGAAATAATCGGCACGATGCGAGTAACTCCACATTCAACGGCTTTTTGCACGGCCCAATCAAACGATTCGCGCTTCAATACCGAGGCATACAGCGTCACCTGTACGGCAGGCTCGGTCATGATCGCTTTGCGTCCAAGCAAATCAACACTCACCACATCTTTTTTGACTTCGTGAACGCGGACGCGAAACTCTTCACCTTTGCCATCTAAAATCACCAGCTCTTCGCCGGGCTTGATACGCAAAACGCGAGACAGCTGGTGGACTGTCTCGCGATCAAGGATCTCTCCCTGCTTGCCTTGCCAAGAGAGGTCCGCAAAAAATCGGTGGACCTTCTTCATGATTATTTCTTTGCAATCTTTTTTACCGCCTTTACCGCTTTTTTCTGTACCGTCTT
>CALMET010000078.1 GCA_937863195.1 uncultured bacterium | reverse complement strand
CCTTCTTTGATGATACGGATACCTTTGTCGATGATCGACACAGGTATCCTTCTTTGATGATACGGATACCTTTGTCGATGATCGACACCCTCATCCGCTTGGTCTGATCTTCGCGAAGTCTTTTGCCGAGATGAAGTCTCTCGACCTGCTTCTTTGTTGACTCTTGCAAAACCTGCTCATAGAGCAGATTGAAAGCATGCGGATCATCTGACCCGATACCATAGAGCACCGCCCAATTCACCGGATGAATGGGAAACCCACAAAGCGTCTTGTGGATATACTTCATGAATGCTGCCCCGACGATGACGCCGTCACGCTGGATGACGTACAGATAGCCACGCTGGGTGATCGCATACATCAACGACCCAGGAAACAGGGCCGCCTTGATAGCCGACGCACCAATCCACTCGGCGATGCGCACCCTCAAGGCACGATCATTGCTAATCTGCTTGATGTGCTGATGATTTACCTCACAAACACTCAAGGCACCTTCATGATGAACCATCGTACCTCCTACTGGTTGAAACGGGTAAAAAGCAAGATACGTAATTTAATGTAATCTGTCAATACGCGTGGATAGAAGCAAAAACCCCGGCAGATACCAGGGTTCAGCGGTTGGGGGCGGCCTTTTTGCGCCCTTCTTTCCAGAATACTTCGCGTTTGGCGAGAATACTAAAGACGCGATTATGCTCTAGGACAATCGGTAGGTCTTTGATGTTCACCCATGAAATGGGCAAGCTTGCTTCAAGATCCCGAAGATCTAATGAGAGCATAACAAGAGATGGAGTATGCGCCGAAAAGTCCGAGCTTCGCTGCACATACTCTCGAGAAAATCTCTCGGTGAGCTGTGGGATAAATGAAAGGCTTTCATTGCCGCAATGACTCACGACTTCTCTCATTGGCCCAGATGAATACTGCGCCGTTGGATACACTAAGGCGAGTCGCAACTTCGTGATATCGCCTTCACTCAATACGATGAACCGATACGGTTGACGGCGTCCGCATAACTGCAGCATGATCACCTCATACCGCACCAAGCTTACGATGTATCGCCCACTATTCGGCACAACTTCTTCGCTCGTTGATACTGGCTGCGAAGGCGGACCAGAACCGATACTGATTTGAGCCGTCGGCTCATCATCACCGTCAGGTCGTCGAGATTCACGGCGCATTGATACCCCCTTAGCGCATAGGCGCCATAAAAAGAACTGAGGATAGATTAAACGATGGGTAGATATTTGCCAACGAAAAACACGCTCGGGTTCAAGAGAGAAACCTCCTGAACCACGAGCGTGCTCTGATTGTTTATAGCAAGGTGCTAGCCAACCTTGGCAATCGGCTGAAGAAACGCTTCGACCCTGGACAAAGGTCTTGCAAAAGAGAACTTCTTTTTCCCGATCGTGAAAGTGAATTCGACCGCGTCGAACTCAGTAACCGATTCAGGATGATCAGGTTCAATAAGCTCGATCTTGAGCTCGCCGAGAGACGCCGCCATGATGGCAGCGATACTCGCCACGTAGTTCTCAAGAAAGCCCGTGTCGCCGTCACTTGCCGCAGCCAAGACGATCCGGCTGTCGATGGGGACCATGGGCAGGATCGAATAATCGATGCATTCATCGAATTCGAATGGCGTGGCCCCGTGATCAGACCCATTGAAATCGAGCATCATCGGATGTCCGGAGCTGCCAGGTGCGATAGAGAGCCTTATGCAGGTCCCCTCCACCAACTCGAGCCCCACGAGGGTTGGCTGCAAGCTCGTGTAACGAGCTTCCTGCTTCATGACCTTGAGGTCAATCTGCTTCAGTAGTTTTTTCTTAACCGTCTTCTTTTTTGAGCTCATTTCACCTCCTCTATTTGTGCTATGTGCTGGCTGAATGTCCCATAACACAAAACACATGTCAATATAATACAAAACCACCCCAACAACTCGTCGGGGTGGTTTTCGAAACATCTATTCTTCATTCTCTGCATCATCTTCAGCGATCGCCTCTCTATCTTGTTCAATCGATCGCAATGAGACCATCCTACGCAACTTGCCACTTTGAAGCTCTATCGCTTCAGCGATGATGAGTAAATCTACCAAGTCTTTAGGATAGGTCTCCGTAGCGTTTTGATAAGACACGGACTTCCATTTACGCAATATAGCTGAGGCCTCACTGTACTGATCTAAGGTAAACTGCGGGTAAGTAGCTGAACCGCTGTATTGTCGCACGAGCCTTCTTTTGTGTGACTTAGAGACAAATACCCAAAGTTTCAAAATTGGTACGCCAATAATCGCACTCCCAAAGAGAAAGAAAAATAATTCATATTGGTGGTGGATCGAGAGGACGGTTCGTGCGACTTCATTCGTACGTGCGCTAATGGTTAACCCATATTCTATAATGGCATTGATAATGCTATACACAGGCACACCAAAGACAAATCCAACAGCAAGATTCGCCAAGAGCATATACCCTGGACTATGGTCACCCTTATCTACGCCTTGTTCTACGGACTGTTTAAGAAATGCTTCGATGGTCATAGGTAGATACTATCAGAGACCAGGTGTAAATCACAATAAAATTTACAACAAAACGACGCTATTCGAATATCAATCCCTGTATTTCATCTATGTCTGAAGGTGATTTACGTATTTTAGGGTTATTTTTTCTGGAGGCATAACTTCTTAACTTCTTTCCAGATAATTCATCATCACTACTTGGTACAATCGTCTTAATAATTTTCCAGCCTTTGTGATCATGGCCTACTTCATATGCTACACGAGGATGATCTGATTCTTTGTTAAAAATAACCAACTCTTTTTGAAAAGAAGTATCTATTGGATTTTTCCAAAACCAAATTGACAATCCGATAGGTACAACTATGGTAATCAAAAACACTCCAATTTCTTCCATAATACCTAAAGCATATTCAGATATATTTACTACGTCAACTTAAATGATTCTCCAGCCATATACAAAACCACCCC
>CALMET010000077.1 GCA_937863195.1 uncultured bacterium | reverse complement strand
TCCGGCCCATGGAGCAAGCTGAGCAGCGACGAACAACGTGACACTGATCTCGTTTGGTGGTCACCGGCAACAAAAAAGCAGACGCTCGCCTACGACCATACGCATATTCTTGCAACGGCGCTTGATCGTCTCAAAACGCGTATACGCTATACTTCGTTGATTCAGTACCTTCTCCCAATATCCTTTACCCTCACTCAGCTCGAAGCGTTTTATGAGGTCATCCTGAGCACGACCATCGACAAAAGAAATTTCAGAAAGAAATTCGAGAAGCTCCAATTACTCAAAGATACGGGCAAATCCACACAAGGAGACAAGCATCGACCGGCAAAATTGTATCAGTTCAAATCAACAACCCTCACCAATATCGAGATCCTCTAATTCACTCTTCTCATTCTTTTTGACAAGTATAGTTAGTGTCATTATTACACTATAAGATGGTACAGAGACGCGTCATGAGCTCGATGCGTCTCTGGATCATCCAGAGACGCACCTTCACAACCGGAGATTTTATGGAAAAGACTGTCACATACGCCGTTGTCGTTGGGCGATTTCAAGTATCAGCCCTACACCAAGGTCATAAGTATCTGCTAACCGCGGCAGCGACACAGGCAGAAAAGCTCATCGTCGTCATTGGCGTCACGGAGGGACAACCTACCAGTACCGATCCGCTCGACTTCAAGACGAGAGAACAACTTATCTTGCATGATTACCCTGAAGCCTTGGTCTTGCCCATGGCAGACACGGCAAGCGATCGGGCCTGGTCAGATGCCCTTGATACGCTGCTTGCGCCATTTGCAAACGATGGCAGCCTCACCCTCTTTGGCTCTCGGGACAGCTTTCTGCCGTTCTATAGCGGCGTGTATCCCGTCAGCGAAATCGATGCGGTTGTGCAGACAAGCGGCTCGGTCGAGCGCGCGAAAGATGCACTCACCCCAAATGATAGCGCTGAGTTTCGCAAAGGCATGATCTATGCCGCGCATAAGCGGTTTCCTACCTCCTACCAGGCGGTAGATATCGCCATCATCAAGCGAGACGAGCGTCTTTTGCTTCTCGGACGCAAATCGAATGAAGACCGTCTTCGTTTTATTGGCGGGTTCGTTGATCCCACCGATACAACACTCGAAGCAGCGGCTCATCGCGAAGCCTATGAAGAAGCCGGTGGCATCGAGATCACCTTGCCGCGATACATCACCAGTCGACGCATTGATGATGTTCGTTATCGCAAAGGTCCTGACAAGATCATGACCTGCCTCTTTCTTGCCGAGTATGTCTTTGGACATGCCTATGCGCAAGACGATATCGCTGCTCTCGCTTGGGTGCCTTATGAAGAGGTCGAGCCGCAACTCATGCCAGAGCATAAACCTCTTTGGCACGCGTTAAAACCCTTGCTCCTCAACTGAACCTAAACAATAAACACCAACGAAAGATTAACGACTATGCGACACAATCCCATTCTTCTCACCGATGGCTACAAGCCCTCGCATCACAAGCAGTATCCGCCTGAGGTGACGCACACCTTCGCCTTTCTCGAGAGCCGAGGAGGTCCTTTTGATCAGACAACCTTCTTCGGTCTTCAGTACCTCCTCAAGGCCTACCTTGCTGAGCTCACGATCACCCTCGAAGATGTTGACGAAGCCTATGCGTTCTTTGCCGAGTACTTTCAAAACCCGACGATCTTCAATCGTGAAGGCTGGGAGTACATCGTCCGAGAACATGCAGGCAAGCTCCCTCTCGAAGTCCGAGCCGTACCCGAAGGCCAGCGCATCCCCATCAAGAATGCTCTGCTCACGGTGACGAATACGGACCCCAAGGTCCCGTGGTTGCCGGGCTACTTCGAGCCGCTCTTCGTACAACTCTGGTACCCCATCAGCGTTGCAACCCAGTCGCGTGCGATGAAGGACATCATTCTCGCCAACCTGCAAGAAACAGGGACGCCTGAATTGATCCCCTACAAGCTCCACGACTTTGGCCTGCGCGGGGTCAGCTCGATCGAAACTGCCCAGATCGGTGGTGCGGCTCACCTTCTCAACTTTGAAGGGACTGACACCCTCCCCGGCATCATTCACGCGCGCCGCTACTACGGCAAACACATGGCTGGCGGATCGATCCCTGCCGCCGAACACTCGACCATCACGTCTTGGCGCCGAGAGCGCGAGGTGGATGCTTACCGAAATATCCTTAAGCAATTCCCCAGCGCCTTGGTGGCGGTCGTCTCGGATTCTTACGACATTGAATACGCTTGTCGTGAGCTCTGGGGCAATCAACTCAAGCAAGATGTTCTCGCGCGAGAAGGAACCTTGGTTGTACGGCCGGACTCTGGCTACCCGCCTGAGATCGTTGTACGCGTCCTCGAGATTCTCGGTGAAGCCTTTGGCTATACCTTGAATCAGAAGGGCTTCAAGATTCTCGACCCGCACGTTCGCGTCATTCAAGGCGATGGGATCGATATCGACATGCTCCCGCTCATTCTCGCCGCCATGAAGGCGGCTGGGTGGTCGGGTGACAATGTCGCCTTTGGTTCTGGTGGTGGGCTATTGCAAAAGCTCACTCGAGACACCATGAAATTCGCCTACAAGCTCTCGGCGATTTGTGAGAACGGTACCTGGTACGATTGCTACAAGGATCCCATCACGGATCCCGGAAAGCGGTCGAAGGCCGGTCGACTCAAGCTCGTTCAAGACGGCGCAGACTACCGCACCGTCAAAGAGCATGAGAACGATTTGCCGAACCTCTTGGTCCCCGTTTTTCACAATGGCGAGATCTTGCGAGAGCAGACGTTTGACGAGATTCGCAAGCTCGCTGCCCTCTGACCAAAACCCCCGCACCAACTGGCGCGGGGGTTTTATCTATCTCATACCTCGCTCACGCCTAAGAGCTGAGACGCTCGACCCCGAAGAACAGGAGTAGTATCATGGGCTTCATGCCTACTTCACAACATTACCAAATCCCAAAACTGATTGATATCATTATCGATCTCAACCCAATGTCGCTGCTTGATATTGGCGTAGGCTTTGGTAAATACGGCTTTTTAGCTCGTGAGTATCTCGAGCTTTGGGATGGGAGTGAAGACTATACGCATTTCAAGCGCCGCATTGATGGTATCGAGGTCTATCCGACATATCTCACGCCCGTGCACGACTATATTTATAACACTATTTATATCGGCAATGCCCTCGAAGTCGTACCAACTATCAAACAACACTACGATCTCGTGATGATCATCGACGTTCTCGAACATTTTGAAAAAGACGAAGGAACAAAGCTCTTAAAGCAACTCCTCCATAAAGGCAAAGGCGTCCTTGTATCCGTCCCAAAAGATATTGGCGACCAGGGCGAAGTCTTTGGCAATACTCACGAGACGCATCAT
>CALMET010000076.1 GCA_937863195.1 uncultured bacterium | reverse complement strand
GTGGAGGTTATCGTGAACAAACGCTCAAAGCGCCGGCCATTGCATACCGTACCCATCAGCTCAGACGCACTTCGTGATTATGTGACGCTATTGTTGCAATCATCGCCGAAGATTCGCGAGAGCTATGCCAAGCATCACGCCGATTGGGGGCGATATGATCAAGACGGTAATGAAATCCAGACCGAAGCCTCCGATGGGCCGTCGTTCATGGATGCGATGCATCGGCCAAAAACCTGCCTCAATCTGATCGTGAAGCAACCTTCATACATCAATGAAGCGCTTGTCGCGGTCTGTTTGAGAGAGATGGAGAACGCACATTCTACGGTGCGATTCGTTGATGATCAGACCTTGGTCGTTATCGCCGAATGTGTGAAGCTTGTGAGGCCTGTTCGGCGCCATAAGAAGGCTAAAGAATTGGTCGAGCATCAGTTCTCGCTTATCGCCGAGCCTCATTTTAGTAAGGGCGTACCAGCAAGAATCATCAAGTCGTTCTATGAGGCTACAGCGGACTTGCCGCTGCACGAACAGGTGTTGATTCTCGATGCCACCTTAGAAGCCGTCAGGTTTGGCCTATCGGGCTATATCGAATCAATCAGGAGGGCTCATGTATGGTGCAGTGCAGCTAAGATCTCTCCGACACTTATCGACATTCTCGAACAACATCCCGAGGTTGCAAACTTAGACGCGAATATCGTCTATAGGTTGAGCCGTACGCCCATGTCTCAACCGAGAACGATGATAAAGCTTCTCAACCGAATCACATCGGAAGATGCTGCCGTCTATGCGATAGGCATGATGGATTACGCGTGGCGTGAAAAGTTTTTTCACGCGTACAAGCGCCTCTATATGGACATCGAATCAACACGCGTTCGTGACAGAGTATTGGGTATCTTGTCCAGCTATCTCAACTTCAGCACATTGGCAAACGAGCAAAGAGTTGTGTATCTCAACGCGATGACTTCGCTCGACGCAAAGCGCCGCGCGATTGGCTCAGCTGTCTACGATGCAGATTCGGTCGTTGATATCGAGTGCTTGAAGATGGCGATCGATCAGCTCTCTGTCAGTGAGTCAGATAGAGTGTATCTGCTCGCCGGCCTCTCCTATGCTGTCAGTCACTGTTACGGGACGGTCAAAGATATCGAGAGCTATCTCGCCGAGCCTACAGAAGACAAGACTTTGCTGAACTAACACGTCCAGCTAAACTGAATGACCCCGACACCTGTCGGGGTTTTTTCGTCCGCTTTCTTGCTCAAAATGCCCCTTTTCGGTAGGATCACCCCATTCTCTCTCTTATGACCTTGTCCGAAATCCGCCAAAAATACCTTGAGTTTTTCAAGCAAAAAGACCACGCCATCATCCCTTCGGCCTCGATCGTGCCTGAGAATGACCCGACGGTCTTATTTACCACGGCCGGCATGCAGCCGCTCGTGCCGTATTTGCTTGGCACCCCGCACCCATCGGGCAAGCGTTTAGCGGACTCTCAAAAAGTCTTGCGCACCGATGATATTGAAGAGGTCGGTGACAACCGTCATCTTACGATGTTTGAGATGTTGGGCAATTGGTCGCTCGGCGATTATTTCAAAAAAGAATCCATCGAGTACTCGTTTGAATTTCTTACGTCAGAAAAAGGGTTAGGGTTGGACGCGAAGCGTATCTGCGTCACTGTTTTTGAAGGCGATGCAGATGCTCCTCGCGATGAAGAATCTATTGGTATTTGGCAAAGTGCTTTTGCTGCCGCTGGTGTTAAGGCTGAGATTGGTATTTCTGATAAAGACGAACCAACCAAAACCGAAAACGGCGCTCGTATCTACGCGTATCCAAAAAAGAAAAACTGGTGGGGTCCGGCTGGCTTAACCGGTCCGTGTGGTCCTGACACAGAAATCTTCTACGATACCGGCTTGCCTCATATTGAAGGATTCGACACCGTCTGTAACCCAAACTGTGATTGCGGACGCTTTATCGAAATCTGGAATAACGTCTTCATGCAGTACAACAAAACCGCAGAAGGCACTTTTGAGCCGCTTGCACAAAAGAACGTTGATACCGGCATGGGTCTCGAACGTATTACCGCTGTAACGCAAGGCGTGCCAACGGTTTTTGATATCGAAGTTTTTCAAGAGATCTTTGCGCTCTTAAATTCGTTGTCGGGCAAGACCTACGCTGAAGCAGAACGATCCTTCCGTATCATCGCTGATCATATTCGAGCCGCTACCTTTATCATTGGTGATCAACACGGCGTTGCGCCTTCGAATGTAGGCCAAGGTTATATCGTACGTCGCTTGCTTCGTCGCGCGATTCGCGAAGGTAAGCGCATCGGTATTAATACGACATTCACCGTTAAAATTGCTGAAGTTGTTATCAAACTTTTCGGCGGTCACTATACCGAACTTGTCACCAATCAAGATCGCATCATCAGTGAATTGACTAAAGAAGAAGAAAAATTCGGCCACACCATCGAGAATGGCATGAAAGAACTCGAGAAGATGATGGCAAAAGGCGAAGTTTCAGGTGAGCAGGCCTTCTTGCTTTATCAGTCATTCGGTTTCCCAATTGAGCTCACCGAAGAACTACTTCGTGAAAACGGCAAACAAGTTGATAAAGACGCGTTCGCTGGGGAGTTCAAAAAGCACCAAGATCTCTCTCGTACCGCATCAGCCGGTGCCTTCAAGGGCGGTCTTGCTGATAATAGCGCCGAGGTAACGCGCTTGCATACGGCGACGCACTTATTGCATAAAGCGCTTAAAGTTGTGCTCGGCGATCATGTTGAACAAAAAGGCTCAAACATCACCGCTGAACGCTTACGCTTCGACTTCTCACATCCACAAAAGATGACAGACGAAGAAAAGCAACGCGTAGAAGAGATGGTCAACGATGCCATCAATCGTGATTTGCCTGTAACGTCGGCCACGCACACGACAGACGAAGCGAGAGATATGGGAGCGCTCGGCTACTTTGAAGATAAATACGCTCAACTTGGCGGCAATATCACGGTCTATACAGTAGGGGATTATTCGAAAGAAATCTGCGGAGGTCCACACGTTACTCATACAGGTGAGCTTGGATCATTCAAACTCCAAAAAGAAGAAGCTGTTTCAGCTGGGGTACGTCGCATCAAGGCTTCGGTCACAGGTCCAAAATAACTAAAACACCACGGCATGATGTCGTGGTGTTTCTTCATTGAATTAAAAGCGGTATAATCACCGCATCTATGACGAAGTTCTTTCGCCTCTCTTTTTTTGCGGTTTTCGCTATTGTGAGTGGGGCGTTTATCTTCTCACCATCAGCTCAGGCAGCAACGAGCACGGTTTGTGCGAGTGGCTGTGATTTTTCATCGCTTGCAGATGCGATCGCGGCTGATTTGCCTGGGGCTGATACGATCGTGATCACTTCACCAGAATTCGGTTCACATACGCTACCAGAAGATACGACGCTCACTTGTGAACCGGGTGTGATATTTGGTGATAATAGTGAAGCGCAGAGTAATATTGGCTTTAGCCATAATTCGGTCGTGCGTAACTGCTCATTTGAAAATGTAGCTATGTTCGGTAGTAGTGCAAGTAATAATATCGCCATCATGAATAATACTTGGTCGATACCTGGCGCTTATCTCAATATGAGTGATGTAGACGGGCTTACGCTCAGCGGCAACCAAGGTCTTGATCAGGTCTATCTGGTGAACATGCAAAATACGCGTATTCTTGATAATGATTTTTTATCGAATAACGGCAGTTTATTTATCTGGGACAGTTCAGATACTACGGTAAATGGCAATGTCTTCACTAATAATACGCCAGCATATATCTCGTCATCTTGGGTTACGTTTAATAATGTTTCGAATCTAGAATTTACAAGTAATACACTTGAATCAGTGCCACTCACCGGCAGTCACATTATGATGCAAGTGAACGGGGTTGGTGATATTGCGATTAGGGGCAATCTCTTTTTATACCCTGAAGATATCTCGGTGATTAATGGCGGTATACAAGGGCTATTTATATCTCAGCTTTACCCTCAGAATGATGATGTTCATTTTTCTGTTGAAAACAATAGTTTTATCTCTAACCAACCTGTCGCGTCTAATGCACTCGCCTACGCTTGTACTGAGGTAGATTATGGTGGCAACCCCGGTGACACAGGTCAGATAACAGTTCAATTTGACTATAATCTCTGCTCATTGGCAGGCGCAGGAGATAGCAATGTTGCCGTCGGCTTTGGCTTGCGTACGGATGTAAGCCTTGTGAATAATCTCACCTTCACTGACGAGCACAATGGTTTTTTTGGCATGCAAAATGCCCTAGGAGACTATGATAATAGTAACTACGTATACAATCCTAGCGCCTCTTCACTCAATGTAAATACACTGTATCGCAAGCCCGTTTTTCGAACCGAAAATATCGACACATCTGATGATTATCAATTGGTGCCGATGAGTCCGTATCTTGATGTGAATGGTATGCGCGATGTGGGTGCGTTTGCAGGAGGACCCCGTATTACATCGTATACGATCGATGATGATTGTGTCGTTGATTATACAGCCTGTCATTCACAAACAACCGAGATACTGAGTGATGTATTAATGAATGGTCATACGGTAACGACTGCTCCCGGTACCTATTCTGGCGCTACTATCACGGGGCCGCTATCAAATATCACGATTCAGGGGGCAGGAGCTTCAACGATTCTTGATGGTAGTATCGCAGGTCGAAGTGCGTTGTCGCTAACGAATGTTACAGACTCTTCTTTTTCGGACATGCGTTTGATGGGCTCTACGAATAGAGGTTCTGGTTTTTTGGGCGGGACGTATATGACGTTCTCAATGTTTTCAGCAGGAGGTACAGACTATAGCTCTGATAATGAGGCATACTTTATCTCAAGCTCAGGGGTCGACGAAATCGAGCAAGATAATGATCCTGTCCCTGCAGATGGTATTGCGAATATCAACGGATTTCTTCTCGCGGTCAGTGGAGGATTTACCCAACCAACGACAATGTTTGCACCAGCGGATTTTGCCGACAGTGCCCAGGATCTCGAAAACGTCTATGGCGTAGTTGTTGATTATTTCATTGAAGACATGTTTATCGCTAATGGTGACGGTACTTATTCATACAACCCAACCAACCTTAATAATCAAAATATAACGTTAATAAGTGGCCTGACAAATCCTCCGGCGATCAATACGCCGCTACTTCGAGAATACCAAGCAACACTCACGCTCTTGTCTGTCGGGGGCGATGATTACGATTCATCTGGTCAGCTAGATATCTATGATAATTTTTATGGCCATGGCCAGATTGCGGCTGACGGGGACCCTCTCTATCTCGACGGAACAACGAATTTTGATGGATTGCTTTTAGATTTTGGAGGATATCGTGTGACGATGTTGGTCGCCAATACACTCTCAGATGAGTTTCAGATTGGCTATGCGGGCATCATTACTCACGTTATCGAAGATATGTTTATCGCTAATGGTGACGGTACTTATTCATATAACTCAACTAATCTCGACAACCAAGGCATCACCGTGCTGACGGGCCTGACAAGTCCTCCTGCAATCACTGCTGCATTTACCCCAATAGTTGGGGCAGGTCTTGAGCTTTATTCTTCGTCAAACAATACCATTGAGAATCTTCTTAGCGATGGCAACCGTCACGGAGTTGCCTTCATGGGCACCTCAACCAACAATGTCATAAGTAACTCAATCTTTACGGGTAATACGATTTCAGATATCTACAGTGACACGCCTGATACCAACGATCTTTTGGATGTCTTTTTTGCCCGCGCTTCTTCTACGATCGAAGATGGCGCGGTCCGCGTGCTCTTCAGTTCTGCTATATCAATCGTTGATCCTTTAAATCAACCACTGAGCGGTGTTGAAGTAGACTTTATCTCTGCAAATAACGCGACGAATATCACGAATTTCACAGATAGTAACGGTCTTACCCCAACGGTCCAAAGCCTTGCCTATCTCATGACACCGAGCTCAATCGAGCTGATCAACGGTGGATACAATCCATTCACGATCACCGCTTACGCTACAGGCACGTATCCAACGACTTCTACAGCCGTTTTTCTCGCCACTACGGGTACCTTTGAAGTGGTGATGAATGTCGCTTCTCCTGTCACGCCGCCTTCAATGACAAGTGGTGGGGGAGGCGGTAGTTTGACGAGTATCGATCCTCGCACGGGCACCTATCCGCCAATAGAGCCTCCACGAGTTGCGCCAATGGTCATAGAGAGCCGTCTGCACATGCTCGTGAAACTCGTGGATGACGGCAGCCTTGAAACGCAAGAAGATAGCACCGTTTACTATATTGGCGCAGACAAAAAGAGACATATCATCCCAAGTGAATCTGTATTCATGTCGTGGTACTGTGATTTTAGCAAGATTATCATTGTTGACCGTGAGTTCTTGGCAAAATATCCGATTGGTAAAAATGTCACCTATCGCCCAGGATTAAACCTCGTCAAATTCCCAACGAGTCCGCGTGTTTATGTGGTGCAGGCAGACGCCATACTTCGTCACATTAAAGATGAAGCTGAGGCGGTTCGCTTATTTGGTTCGACGTGGACAAAAGACGTGCACGATCTCTCTGACACTGCTTACGGTGATTATACTTTTGGGGATGAGCTTGGCAGCGTCACAGATCTCTCCGTGCTCAACCTCTCTCCGAACTATCCAAGTGGTGAGATGAGTATCGAGGGTTATTATGAGATTGTGACCGGTGGGCAAGAGTGTCGATAGAAAAAGAAGGTCATTTGACCTTCTTTTTAATATAAGGTGTCATGGAGGCGTCTGGCACCTTGCGATAGAAAGAAGAGTGTATGATTTTTGAGCCAAAGGTGAGTCATGAGATCACGATTCATTTCATTCGGCATGCTGAGACAGATGAGAACGTCTGTCATCCGCCGCGTTTCGGTAGCGCGAACGCGCGTATCACGGCCAGGGGCCGTGAGCAGGCAGAGAAGCTCGGTGAGTACCTTCGCGAGCATCAAATAACGCCTGATATCATCTACGCCTCTCACTACGAGCGGGCGCATGAGACAGCGGCGATCATCGCCAAGTCCATCGGCTACCAAGAGCAAGGCATCATTCGAGACGAGCGTCTGCGTGAAATCAGTCGCGGTGATTGGACGGGAAAACTTCACAGCGACGTTCTCGATGACTGCCAACGGCGCAGCTTTCGCGAAGATGCCTTCGATCATCGTCCGCCAAATGGCGAGTCAATGCACGATGTGAGTTTGCGTATGGACGAGTGCTTTCAGATGATCGCCCAGACGCTCAACAATAGAGCTTCTATCGAGTTCAGCAAGCAGATGGCGATTGTCGTCTCGCATGGACGGGCTATCCAGGCCTTGCATGCTCGGTTCTCGCAGTGTCGACCTGAGCTTGGTTGGCGTTATGTGCTTCACAATACGTCAATCACAACCTTCGCTCATCATATGAATGACGGTTGGAGAATTGTTCGTCTCAACGCTCTACCTCATCTTGGTTTGTAGGAGGGTTATGGGTGCTATCAAAAACGTTTTCGTCTATAGCGACAGCGCTCTGATAATTTACCGCATGCAAGACGAGCCACTGGGTAGCGTCTATGTTGGTAAAAAATCCGATCTGGTTACTGAGCTTACACGCCGGCAGATTGATGACGAGGATACGCTAAAGATCGTTACGGTCGAGAGGCAGGTTTTTCTGGACAGAACCGGCTTCACTCGTCCACGCACGGACACACGTACCCTGGACTTGGATGCGCATGAAACACGCTACATCACTGGGCGTCAGCGGATCTTTGAGCGCTATGCGATTAACGAGCGGTTTGCGCCCGTGAAGCAAAACGGCGAACCGCAGCTCATTGAGCTCGAATGCTTTGGTCCAGAAGACGACCGCTGCGTTGCCGTCGGGGGTATTGCGCCACATGGTGAGCACTGGCTCGCGATCGTGATAAGCGTCGAAGCGGCGCTCGAAATGATTGCCGCAGCCGGCATCAATCCAAACCAGTATCGACCTCGGCTAATGGATGCTGAAAAAAGCGGCCTTATGCGGTACGCCTCCACAGCGTCTCCTGCCTATTTTGTAGGGGAGCTTGCCTTTGTCGTGAATTGCGCGGCCGCCATTCTAAAGCGGTTGAGTCTGAACTAGATGAACCCGTCTCAAGCGTTTTACGACGCAAGAGACGGGTTTTTGTTCTTTTTGCGGTTGACGCATGTTTTTCGCTAAGCTACCATCCTTTCATCTTTATTATTTTCTCATGACCACACCTATCCACACCTATGGCCAAACCGTCCTCTCCTAACAAAGAATTTCTGGTAGTAAAGGGGACGATTGAAGAGAACCTCCCGTCAGCAACCTTCAAGGTAAAACTCGACAATGGACAGTCGATTTTGTGTTATCTTGCAGGAAAAATGCGCATGAACCGCATCCGTTTGACCCCGGGCGATGAGGTCCAAGTCGAGATTACTCCCTATGATTTGACAAAAGGTCGTATTACCTTTAGATTGTAGCCCACTGAAACATTTTATCTTAGCCAAAACTTCGTCATTATGAAAGTCCGATCCTCGGTCAAATCTATGTGCCGCGATTGCCAAGTTACTCGCCGTAAAGGTCGAGTGGTCGTGATTTGTAAAAAGAATCCGAAGCATAAGCAGCGTCAAGGTTAATCTTTATCTACCTCTATGGCTCGTATTGCAGGCGTAAACCTCCCATCAGCAAAGCGCATTGATATTGCGCTTACTTACATTCACGGCATTGGCACGACCACCGCAAAGCGCATTATCGCGCAGACCGGTGTTGATGCAGCCGTCCGTGTAAAAGACCTCTCCGCAACAGACGCGAACAAACTTCGTGACGTTGTAGAAAAAGAACACCGCGTCGAAGGCGAACTTCGCCGTGAAGTCCTTGGCCACATTAAGCGTCTTAAAGAAATTGGTTCTTATCGCGGTACTCGCCACAACAAGGGCCTCCCAGCCCGTGGTCAGCGCACCAAGACCAACTCCCGTACGCGTCGCGGCAATGTCCGTAAGACGATGGGCTCTGGTAAACGTAAGCTTGAAAAGACGTAATCCTGAACTGAACTACTAACCTATGAGTGAAGCACAAAAGACCGCCGTAAAAAGCGCCGTCAAAGGTAAAGTCGCTACCGCGAAAGCAAAAGCGAAAGCCAAAACCAAAAAGGCTCGTGGCCAGGTCGTCCAGGGTAAAGCGTTTATCCAGGCAACCTTCAATAACACCATCGTCACCCTCTCTGACATGAACGGCAATACGCTTTCATGGTCGAGCGCCGGTGTACAAGGTTTTAAAGGTCCAAAGAAAGCGACGCCATACGCCGCTTCGATGATCGTCAAAGATGCTGTTGAAAAAGCAGCGGACTACGGTCTCAAAGACGTCAGCGTTTTCATCAGCGGTGTCGGTCAGGGTCGCGAAGGCGCCCTCCGCGCGTTGAACGCAAATGGTTTGAACATCCTTGCTATCAAAGATGTGACTCCGATCCCACATAACGGTTGCCGCCAACCTGGTGCGCGCCGCGTCTAATCCACCAATTCTTAAAGGCTGAATGGTCCTATGAAAAAGAATCTACTTACCGCCAAAAAATCCCGTCGAGAGGGGATTGCGCTATCCGATGCCGCAAAGCATCAGCGCGCCTTGACCAGACGTCCGTTTGCTCCGGGCGTACATGGCCCCGACAGTCGCACCCGCATGACCGATTACGGCAAGCAGTTGCGCGAAAAACAAAAAGCAAAGCGCATGTACGGCTTGAACGAGCGCCAATTCTCCAACCTCTTTGCCGAAATGGCCAAGAAGACAGGTGATACCGGTGTTCAGTTCATCCAAGCGCTCGAGTCTCGCCTCGATAACGTTGTCTACCGCTCCGGTTTGGTAAAAACCCGCGCAGCAGCACGTCAGGCTGTTTCACACGCTCAATTCCTTTTAAACGGCAAAAAGCACAATATTCCTTCTTACCGCGTTCGCTCTGGTGATGTCATCACGATCCGCGATAACAAGAAGACTTCCGCCCTGTGGAAGGATGCCGAGGAAAAACTTTCAAAATCTGATAAACTGTCCTGGATTGCTGCCGACCCTAAGACTCTCTCTGTGAAAGTCACAGGTGTTCCGACGGATAAGGAGCTTCAGCAACCTTTCGACATCAAAATGGTGGTCGAATTCTATTCGCGCTAAACCCCTTGCCCCTTCTCTATGGACTCCATCCTTCTTCCTAATAAGATCAAGTTTAACCGCGGTGAACGCCCTAATGAGGGTATCCTCACGGTTGAGCCTTGCACGCAAGGTTACGGGACGACGATCGGCAATGCCCTTCGCCGTGTGCTCCTTTCCTCCCTTTCTGGCGCCGCTATTACGTCGGTGAAGATCAAGAACGCTGATCACGAATTTTCAGTGATCAAGAACGTGAAGGAGGATGTGCTCGAGATCATTCTCAACCTCAAGGCAGTGCGCGTAAAACTCTTCTCGCAAGAACCGGTCAAGCTCACGCTTACCGTCAAAGGCGAAAAGATCGTTACGGCCGGCGACTTCGCAAAAGATGCGCAAGTTGAAGTCGTGAACCCTGACCTCCAACTCGCCACGTTGACGGATCCGTCCGCCACGCTCGAAATGGAAGTCACCATCACCCCAGGTCGTGGCTACCGCTCAACCGAAGAGCGTTCTAAAGAAAAAGCAGAACTCGGTACCATTGCCATCGATGCGTTCTTCAGTCCAGTGCTCAATGTCTCATACAAAGTTGAGGCAGCGCGCGTTGGTGACAAGATCGACTTTGATAAACTTACCCTCCGCGTAGAAACGGACGGCTCGCTCGACCCGCTTGATGCGGTGAACCAAGCGGTCACCATTCTGCAGGACAACTTCCAGGTTCTTAAGGACTTGGCCTACGCCGAAGAAACGGCTTAACTCTAAACTTAACTAAAGGATATGCGACACAGACGAGTAGGAAAAACTCTAGACCGTAAAGCCGGTCCTCGCAAAGCCCTTCTTCGCGGTTTGGCCACGTCAATCGTTTTATACGAACACGTGAACACAACGCTCGCTAAAGCAAAAGCCGTTCGCCCATTGGTCGAACGTCTCATTACTCGCGGCAAGGAGAAGAGCCTGCACAACCGCCGCCAGCTTGGCCGCACTCTCATGACCGAAACGGCCGTGAACAAAGTGCTCGAAGAGCTCGGCCCACGCTATCAAACGCGTCCAGGTGGTTACACCCGTATCATCAAACTCGGCACCCGTAAGGGTGACGGCGCTGAGATCGCACAGATCCAGCTTGTGAAATAATTACTATGGCTTGGAAGAACACGAGCGGCATGCCGCAAATTAACCGCGAGACGGTTACGATCGACGCCACTGGCCAAGTGGTAGGTCGTTTGGCTACCAAAGTCGCCAACATCCTCGTCGGTAAAAACAAGGCTACCTACGTTCCACATATTGATGCAGGTGCTATCGTTAAGATCACCAATGCTGACAAACTTGTTCTTACTGGCAAGAAACTTGAGACGGCCGTACACT
>CALMET010000075.1 GCA_937863195.1 uncultured bacterium | reverse complement strand
GCGCTCATTTCAATACGTCGACGATCTTGTGAATGGGATGATGAAGATGATGCAACAAGACGGATTCACCGGCCCAGTGAATATTGGCAACCCAGGAGAATTCACGATCAAAGAACTAGCTGAAGAAGTCGTTTTACAGACCCAAACCTCTTCAACGATTACGTATCATCCTGCGGTGCAAAATGATCCTAAGCAACGCAAACCAGATATCGCATTAGCAAAACAAAAACTTGATTGGGAGCCACGCATTGTTTTGAAAGATGGATTAAAGAAAACCATTGAATACTTTAAAACCGTTGTCTAACTATGAAAAAAGTCCTGATATTTTCTACGGCATACTTTCCGCTTGTTGGTGGTGCTGAGGTGGCGATGAAAGAGGTAACCGATCGTCTTTCGGATTGGGAATTTCATGTGATTACCGCCAAAATCCAACCAGGACTTCAGCGTACGGAGCGTTTTGGTAATACACACGTACATCGTTGCGGCTTTGGTCATCCTGTCGATAAATATCTCTTGCCGTTTTTTGGTGTTTTGCGTGCTTTGCGCATCGCAAAAAAAGAAGACGTGCAGGCTATTTGGTCATTGATGGCGAGTTATGGCGGCTTTGCGGCCTTGGTCTATACGTGGGTTCGTCCAAAAACAAAGATGTTACTAACCCTTCAAGAAGGGGATCCGCTCGACTATATTGCTAAACGCGTGGGTGTTTTTCATCGCTTTTTTAAACAGATTTTTGAACGGGCAAATGCGGTCCAGGCCATCAGTCATTTTTTAGCAACATGGTCGGTCAGAATGGGGTTTAAAGGGACGCCTAAGGTGATCCCAAATGGTGTTGATGTTGCCCGTTTTACTGCCGTGTATGAGCCTTCTACGTTGTCTCAATTGCGTGCAGATTGGCATGTGACAAAAGAGGATATTCTCATCGTGACCGCATCGCGTCTTGTGTTAAAAAATGGCACCGATGATTTGATTCGTTCACTTACCTCGTTACCAAAAGAGTATAAACTAATTATCGCTGGTGATGGCGATGATCGTGATAAGTTAAGGGTGCTTACTGAGCAAAAACAACTTACTGATCGCGTTGTCTTTTTGGGTAGTCTCTCGCACGATCAACTGCCAGCCGTTTTGAAGGCATGTGATATTTTTTGCCGCCCATCGTTGTCAGAAGGATTGGGCAATTCATTTCTCGAGGCGATGGCTGCTGGTTTACCTATTATTGGTACGCCCGTTGGAGGTATCCCGGACTTCTTAACCGACGGCGAGACCGGAGTTTTTTGTCAGCCACGCGATCCTGAGTCTATTGCAAAAGCCGCTATCCGAATTCAAACCGAGCCGGGTTTGCGTGAAAAACTCATCAAACAAGGCGCTGAACTTGCCCTTAAGGGCTATGATTGGGAGTCAATCTCAAAGGGGATTGGTCAGATGCTTAAAGAGATCTAATCATGCGCATTGTTCTTGCTACGGGTATTTATCCGCCCGATACAGGGGGTCCTGCGAGTTATACGCAGGCTATTTCAGCGTGGTTGCAGGAGCGTGGTGAGGTTACGACGGTTATTTGTTATAGCGATAAGCCGGGTGATGATGTCGTGCGCATCACGCGCCAAGGTTCGGTATTGAGCAGATATTGGCGCTATACCAAAGCCGTTTATCAAGCGGCAAAAAAAGCAGATATCGTCTATCTACAAGGACCTGTTTCAGAGGGATTCCCTGGTACGATCGCGGCAATACTTGCTGGTAAGCCAACGGTTATGAAGATTGTGGGGGACTATGCCTGGGAGCAGGCCCAGCAAAAAGGCGAATCAGCCTTGCTTGATGACTTTTTGCAATCTTCGCATACGGGTAGTGTTCGTTTGATGGAGATTATTGAGCGTTGGACAGCGAGGCGCGCTAAACGAGTTATTACGCCAAGTCGTTATCTAAAAACCGTTGTTGAACGTTGGGGTATCGCGTCAGAAAAGATCGAAGTTATTTTAAATGCACAGGACGCCCTCCCGGCCTCCCTCACGTTACGTGAGGGAGGTGTCGAGCATAGCGAGACGGAGGGCGTTATCTGTTTCACAGCCGCGCGCGCGGTGCCATGGAAAGGCGTAAAAGAATTGATCACCTGGTGGCAAGACATGCCAGAAACACATCAACTCGTTATTGCCGGCTCTGGCCCTGATGCTGAGCTCTGGAAGACATTGATTGAAACATCGCCTGCCAAAGCACGTATTTTTTATCGCGGTGCTTTAACGCGCAATGAGATGGCTGAGCAATATGCTCAGAGCGATGTCTTTTTACTTGATTCGGGATATGAAGGGTATCCGCATGTCGTTGCTGAAGCGGCTTCATTAGGCGTGCCATGTTTTGTAAGCGATAAGGGTGGTAATCCAGAAACCACTGAGCAATTTGGTGAGCTTGTTACGGTATTACCGTATCTTGATCGCAACGCTTGGTTATCAGCGATGAAGAAAATGCCGAAAAAATCCGTCATTGAACGCAAGCCGTCAAATTGGCAATTTGATGATATGGCGAATGCGGCGCACGCCGTCCTAAAAAGCATTATCCGTCTATGATGCCTGCGCACGAAGTTTTTGAGTTGAGGTGCATGCAAGAAATCGCCAAACGCGATCATGTTTTAGATGTGGGTGGTGGTTCGCGATTTCAAAAGGGGATGAAGAAATACGCATCGTTATTTGCTAACACACGTTATGAAACGATGGACGTCTCAGTGGATTATTCGCCGGATATTGTCGGCGACATTCATCTCATCCCGCTCGCCGAAGCGAGCGTGGATGCGATTATCTGTCGTTCGGTCTTAGAGCATGTCCAAGATCCGCAGAAAGCCATGCAAGAGATGTATCGTATTTTAAAACCCGGAGGCGTGTTGTTTTTGCAGGTCCCATCAACCTATCCGTACCATGCCCGCAAAGGCTTTGGTGCCTATCCTGATTACTGGAGATTTTTTGCTGATACGCTCGAGATGATGGGCGCCTCTTTTCGCTCGGTGAAGCTCGTGAAGCATGGCGGTTGGTTTATGGCGATGTCCTTTTTTTGTCCTGGGCAAGCGAAGATACGTGGTTTTTTGAACGTATGCGCGACATTTTTTGACCGTCTTTTTTCGACAGAAAAGAAAACGACAACGGCATTTTATACTGGTCTCTTTACCAAATAATATGAAAATCTTGATGCTGAGCCGTGATCGCAACGGCCTTGATCCGACTTCGACGACGGCGGCACGTTGGCGCTTGCTTCGTGATGCGGGCGCTGATGTGATAGTTCTTGTTTCTGCACCTTCGGTAAGTACTTGGACCGAACCTGGTTTGCACGTTGAGGGCAGCGGAGGGTCGAATGCATTTGCTCGTTTTTGGAAGGTGTATCAAAAAGGTAAAGCGCATACGTGTGATTTGGTTACAGCTCAAGATCCGCTTGAATTAGGTTGGATCGGGCTTAAGCTCGCTCGCTATCACCGTAAGCCATTCGAAGTTCAAGATCATGGCGGATTTTTTGATGGCGGCAAAATCATCGAGCCTTTTTGGAATTTTCGCTCATTGGGTTTAATGCCTCTCGTAAAACGCGCAACCTTGGTACGTACGGTGAGTCCGCATAGTGCAGAGCGTTTAAAAATCCAGGGTGTTCATCACGTGCGTTTGTCACCTATCCCAGCTGATCATCGGTACGCCTCCATTGAGCGTCGTCCAGAGCCGGGCTTGGTTGTGGCGGTTGGTCGTTTGGTGCCGGTAAAGCGTTTTGATCGTTTGCTACGCGCCTTTGCTGAATGTGTGAAGCGTGGCACCGCGCAAAAACTCGCGATTCTCGGTGAGGGTCCAGAGCGTACCGCCCTTGAAGACTTGGCCGTATCGCTCGGTATTTCAGATCGTGTCACTTTCGAAGGGCATGGTGATCCGGCTCACTACCTTGCACGAGCTTCGGTATTTGCGCTCTTTTCTGAGCATGAGGGTTGGGGAGTTGCTTGGATTGAGGCAGCACTCGCGGGTGTACCTGTCGTGATGACGGATACGGGTTGTGCGCCTTGGCTCAAGGCCCAGGGCTGCGCGGTGATTTCAGAAGAATCTCATCATGATGCGGACGCCATTGAATGCGCGATGGTGATGCCGATGAATAGACTGCAGGCATCGCTGGTGCCAACCATTGCGGACTCAGCTAAGGCGCAAATGGCATCTTGGCAAGAATTATTAAAGCCACGGTTACTCGTTGTAATGCAAGCGGTTGATCTCGACGACCGATTGGTGGGTTATTTTGTTGAGTGGTTAAGCAAGGCAGCGACGATTTTTGGATCTTTATCGGTTTTTGCCTTGCGTGTCGGTCGGTATGAATTGCCGCCCTCCGTCTCTGTGAGCGCACTTCGTCCAAAGGACTCTCGCTCAAAGCTCATAACGCTTTGGCGTCTCTTTACACTCTCTTGGCAACAACGTCATCGTTATGACGGGGTCTTTTTGCGTGGAGATGCTATCTATGTCGTTGTCGCCGGTTGGTTTTGGCGTATGCTCGGTAAAAAGGTCGTGCTTTGGTATGCGCACTATAAGCCGAATAATCTGTTGCCGATCGCAGAACGAATTGCTACCGCTGTTACGACTTCAGTGCCAGAAGCTTATCCTGGTCGCTCTGGTTATGCGGTGAAGGCTCTGGGTCAGGGTATTGATGAATCTAGATTCAGTCGCCCTTCTTTAATAAAGAAGGGGCAGGGGATGATTCTGGGCGAAGAGCGAGTCCGTCTGCTTGTGCTTGGACGCGTTCAACCAATTAAGGGCGTTAAAGAAATCATCAATGAATTTATTAACGAAGGTGCTTATGGGGCAAAAACCGAGCTTACCATCGTTGGTCCTGCGCTCGACGAGGCATATGAAATAGAGATCGATGCATTAATTGCTCCTCGCCAAGATATTCGTTGGATTAAGGGTTTGCCTTATGATGAGATCCCCGCCTTGCTCGCTGAGCAGGATATTCTCGTGAATGCGTATCCTGGTAGTCTCGATAAGGTGATCGTTGAGTCGATGATGTCAGGGATGATCCCTGTTGTGGCAACACGCGGACTTATTCATACCGTGCCACAAGAGTGGCGCTGGATGGTGGCTGAAACGGCCGATGAGCGTATTCGCGCTATTCGCAAAATCCTTTCACTTGCTCCTGAAGAACGGGCTCGCTATGCTGAGCGCGTTCGTGAACTGGCTATCCGCGATCATTCGATGACGGGTCAGATCAAACGACTCGCTAAGTTGTTTAGCTGATATGAATAATCGCATTGCAGAGCTCTACCAAAAACATCACGCTGAAAAAGAGCGTTTCGGATTTACATTATTTGAAGCAGAGCGTTCAGGGTGGCTCACGTCCCAATTTCCAAAAAAAGAAGGGCTGCGTGTTTTAGATCTGGGCTGTCGCGATGCGACCTTGATGCGCCACTATGCGCCGTTGGCTTCGACACTTGTTGGTGTTGATATTGATCCTTCAGCCGTTGCTGAAGCGAAGAAGCGTTTGCCACAAGCCGAGATATTTCAAATGGATTTGCTTGGTGATTGGAGTGAGTTACAAGGCCGTCAATTTGACGTGATTGCCTGCTCAGAGGTATTAGAGCATGTGTATTATCCGCGCCAAGTGGCTGAGAAGGTTGCAAATCTGCTCGCGCCGGGTGGGATCTTTATCGGGACCATCCCAAATGCCTTTTTTTTGAAACATCGTTTGCGCTATTTATTTGGTCTACGCAACGGGACACCAATGTCAGATCCTACTCATATCACGCAGTTTAACGTACAAGAGCTAAAGCGTGTTTTGTCTGTCATTTCAAATGAGATAACCATTTCGGGATATACAAGAAAACCATTGGGTTGGTTGGCAGAAAAATGTCCGTCACTGTTTGCTTTTGATGTGTATTTTTGTGTGAAGAAACATCAGAACGTATGATCAAAAAATTCCTTCGGGACAGATTTGATGCATTGCTCGCATCCGCTGATCTAAAAATCATCAATACAAGTCACTTATATGATGATGTGGCCAAGGAGGTATTAATAGACGCAAAAGCCTGTGAGGCGTTCACCATGACGACCATGGAGAGACTTTTAACATTGGACGAAACGGTTGATTATGTCACACGTAAAAACGTTCAGGGAGATATTGTTGAATGTGGTGTTTGGCGTGGAGGTAGTGCCATGATGATGGCAAAATCATTGGTACGACACGGTGATAAGTCGCGCGACCTCTATCTCTACGATACCTATGAAGGGATGTCGGAGCCAACGGCTGAAGATGTTTCATTGCTTGGTTCGGCGGCACAAAAGAAATACAGCTCAACCGTTAAAGACGGTCATAGTGACTGGTGCTATGCTTCGCTTGAAGATGTGACAAAAAACATGTCGTCGACGGGTTATGACAAAGATAAAATCCACTACATAAAGGGCAAAGTTGAAGAGACGATCCCGTCGACGTTGCCGGAGCGGATTGCAGTTTTGCGTTTAGATACGGATTGGTACGAGTCCACAAAACATGAGATGGAGCACTTGTACCCGCGCCTTGTTTCTGGTGGTGTTTTGATTATTGATGATTATGGTCACTGGCAAGGCGCAAGAAAAGCGATTGATGAGTATTTTGCCCTGCATGGTGGCCGCCCATTTATGCACCGTATCGATTATTCAGGTCGAGTATTGATCAAGCCTTGAGAAGGCACAGCGGTGACAACAAGGGTCTCGATATATTTATCGGTAAACAGTGAGGTAGCTTTGTAGATCAAGTTTAAAAAGCGTTTCTTCCAACTTTCTTTATGGGAGAGTTCTAACGAATAGATCGTATCAAAAGCCACAACCGTCCAGCCGCATTTTTGAAGCAAGGTCTTGATGGTTTTTTTATTGAAGTAGCAGGTATGATCGTTATTTACCGTCGGCTCGTCTTTGGTGAATTTTTCAGTGAGATTAAAAAGATTGAAGGCATTTGGTGTGGTTAAGATCAGCCGTCCATACTGTTTGAGATGGGCCTTGCTCGCGTCTAAGAAGAGACCCGGGTTAGACAAGTGTTCGATGAGATCACCGGCAAAAATGACATCAAACGTTATAGGTAGAGAAAAGGATTCTGCGCTTTGAACAAAGTAGTGCCCCGCATCTTCTGGCTGTGTGGTCTCATATGTTTGGACGTCGAGGCCGTAAACGTCTTTTGCGGACGCTTTAATCACACGGTGAAGCCAGTCTGGGTCTGAAGGAGTTTTTCCTTGTCCTAAAAATCCCACATCGAGCACGGTGTCGGTAGGTGAGATGGTTTTGGCGATGAGCGCCTGCTTGTTTGGGTAGATCATGGTTGATGGCATCCTGCGAATCGGATAGGGTTTAGTCTAAACCATATGCGCTTTACCGAGACAGTTCAAGACCTTCTCAAAGGTTCATCGTTGACGCGATCGGCCTTTAATCGTGCGCTAGGGTCGGTCACCGAGCTTCGTGGACGTATTTTGGATATTGGTGGGACGCGTATCCCTATGGCGAGCTACTACCAGTATCTCGCTATTCAAGACATACGATTGGTAGATATCTTAAATATCTCAGACGCCGTGGGGGCAGAGATTGTCGCTGATGCAACCGCGATCCCTTGCGCAGATGCGAGCTATGATGCGGCGCTTTGTTTTAATGTGCTTGAGCATGTCGCGCGGCCGCAACAGGTATTAGCCGAGATACGTCGCATTTTGAAACCGGACGGTCGATTGGTCTTTATGGTGCCGTTTTTACATAAGGTGCATGGTGATCCAGATGACTATTTTCGCTATACCGAATCGGGGTTGCGTGTTTTGTTTACCGACGCAGGATTTTCACTGAAATCAGTGCGTGTTTTAGGCAGGGGTCCATTCACAGCCGCTTTGGCGCAGTGGCAGACTCTGGTGCCAGGTTGGATAGCCGTGCCGTTTTTTGCTCTTTCATTTGTCGCGGATAAATTCTACGCGCGACAGCGTCCTCATCTCGCAAAGCTGTGGCCATTAGGTTATCTCGTTGAAGCGACGGCGCGTTGACGCTTGGCGGCGATTTCAAGTCCGATCATATAGCCCGCCATTTGGATGCCTTGAAAAGAAAGCTTAGCGATCACAACGCCAAGAAGTTCGCCCAACCATAGCCCTGCCGCCATCATGACCGCTTGCAAAAGTGATGAGGCGATGAGGGCTTTATTTAATGTGGCGGATTCTTGTTGTGAAAAAAGAATAGTGAGCGGGATCGACCAGAGTCCAAATAAAAGGCTGATACCGTAAAGCTGTGCGAGGGGGATGATGTCCGTATAGAGCGGATAGATCACCGCAAAGACTGGAGGGCAAAGCAGTACGTAAAAAGCTGAAATAATGGCGAGCCCAAAAAAGAGCAAGGTCATTTTTTTGCGCATCGGTGGGACGATTTCGCTCAGGCTTCGATTTGCGTGATCTGGCATCACGACGGATGGTCCAATCTTAATGAAGCCTTTTAAGCGTTCAGGAATGGTTGTGATGACGGCATATGACGCGAGTGAGGCTGGGCCAAGAAATCCATGAATCAAAAAGGTATCGAGTTGATCAACGGCTAATCTTAATCCCCAAAGAAAAGACAGGTT
>CALMET010000074.1 GCA_937863195.1 uncultured bacterium | reverse complement strand
GTCCAACCAAGATAAAGACATCTGCTAAATTAAAGATCGACCTGTAGATAGCGATCCAATCTCTCACATACCCAAAAGCCATGCGATCATAGGCATTACCAATCGTACCACCAACAAAAAGCGCGAGCGCGACAATCATTAGGACGTTTAAACGTTCACCTTCACGATAGACATAGATACTCACGGCGACCAACGCAAGCAATGCCACAAACAACGGCACTAAGACCGGAACCGGGATATTAAAGCTAAGTCCGTAGTTCTCATGACGTTCAAATCGGATGAAATCTCCAATGATGGGCGCTTCGTATCCAAAAAACCAAAACTTTGTCAGAAGATCGATAGTGAGAACAAAAAAAGCCCCGACGACTAACGATAGGTATCGATAGAGGGTCGAGGCTGACATGCGATTACAATTCTTGGGTCAAGGTCTTTTTGCACTCAATGCACGATGATGAGGACGGGCGCGCCATAAGACGCTTCTCGTCGATAGGCTTTTTGCAGTACTTGCAGATGCCATACGTGCCAGCCTCTACCGAAGCGAGAGCCTTTTTCACATCCTTCAATTCGGATTCAAGACGTTCAGCAACTGACATACCATCAGCAAAAGCCGTAACCTCACTGGCATTATCGTCGTCAGAGTTGCCACCAGACTCGGTATCGACCGTGACATTACCCTCTTCGTCCTTGCGATAACCCATATCGTTAAGATCTTGTTCTAAACGGGCTCGTTCTTCGACGAGCTTCGTTTTCATCTCTTCCAAAAAGGCAGCATTCATATGGCCACAGCATAGCCGAAAAACCGAAAATTGAAAAGGTTTCGAGATGAAAAAAATAACAAAAGAAAATGGACCCCTGGGAGCCCTGTAAAAATTAATTACGTGGCTAGGGGTCCAGTGCTAGAACCCCTCGATCGCAATCCGACAGAAGTCAGACGACGACACAAAATAGGGGGAACAGCTAGGGGCTACTCTTCTCACCGCAGTCTTGGCAGGGTCCTAGGAGCAACGTGAGTCGCTCAACTTTAAGGAATGCCTAAGGCGTTAGGCCAGATCGCATGCGCGACTGACGTTACGGGATATTGAGTTTTGTTTTTTGGTTTCTCAGCTTCGCGTGAGCAAAGCATAAAAGACCGTAGTGAGAAGATTGGGTCAAGCGACATACAAGATGTTGCTTGAGTTATCTTCGGTAGCAAAAAGAGCGACAGACGCGACACGCGTCGAAAGGTGCAACCCGTCAGAAAGCGATCTGTACGAGTCATCGAAGGTACGGGGCAAAAGCCCTGGAGGTGGTCGGCCGCATTTGGCGGCTATGGTTCAGTTGTGTGCGTTGCCATTGGACGGGCTACGCGGAAGGTTCGAGACGGTGCAAGGAAAGGCTCTTCCTTTCTCATGCGGACAAGAGGCGATAAACGATCAACCTCGAAAAGTGCTTGTGCCCTTGGGAGTGATTGAGACTCGCGCTAGGACACCTCTACTATACCATAAATCCATTAACCCACCTAATCGTAGGCTTTAGTAAAAAAATTTCGCTACACAAAGCGCCGTTTTCAGAACGGCGCTTTGTGTATAACTTTTGTTTTTGATTTATCCATATGTGGATAAACTCTGGATATCATTCTGCGCACACCGTGAGGCGTCCTTTTTCTGATCCGAACGAAAGTTTTGGTAACGATTCTGGAGAAGGAGCGTTCGTCCAATCTAATGTTCGCAATAATTGATATACAACGTCACTTGAGAGACGTAACCATGGCACTTGGTCTTTGCAACCTGGCACCTCGCTTTTATCAGCTCTAAACGTTGAGGTCGGCGAGAGGCGCATCATACGTGGGTCGAGTGCAATCCAGTCGCCACGATCATTTTGCCAGGTACTAAACATGGTGGTGCCACTGGTTGCCTGAGGTAAAACTCGTTCAAATGAAGTGGTGCCGTCTGGCAAAACGATTTGCTTGCGTTGAGTAACGCCAAAATACATCAAAACCTTGGCCGCATCGACTTCGCTGAGGTTTTGGGCAAAGCGCACCCGGCGCAAATCAGGGGTGCCCGAAGCAGATAGCCAGGTTTCGTACTGAACGATAGCCGGCAACTCCTTCAACCGCTGTAAATCAGGCAATCCAGGAAACAGGTTCACCGGCACCGCTGGGATCGCGTCCCAGGTCTCTTTTGAGAAGGCAAGCATGACATCAGCATCAGAGACGGGCAAAACAATCCCCGTTCGTTCTGAACCTTGCTGGGCATTTGGCATCGAATTGAGCATGACATCAGAGATAAGACGGTTTGGCTCAATCGAAAAGCGCACGGTCTCGTCTTCTTGTATCGGCATGGTGATCTGTACGATCTCAGATAAGAGGGCGAGCTGCACGTCGGCATAGCCATAGCGCCAACTATCTCGCGCAAGCTCATACCGTGTCGCGCTTGGCCCATTCGTCCAATCCAACCCCTCTCCTTGAGACTCCCCGTGGCAAATAACATACGGCAATAAGCGCTCTTCACCACGTGCTAGACCAAAAATACAGGGTGAACGCGAGTCCTTATTCATGGCGCCTTGCCACGACGACGGCAAACGCTCAAACCATTCTTCACTGATAAACGCCCTTGCCTGACGCGGCGAAGCAACAAAGGTGATAAGCGATTCAGCCGGCATAAACACCGGTCGCGACAGATACCACGTCGCAGCGCTAATCAGCGCTATAATAATGATAGCGACAAATAAAAACACAAGACGCCACGTTTTATACCAAGGGATCGTTTCTCCTGAACCCAAAATCAACTGGCTTTCTTGGTTCATGGTCACGGTGTACGACATGTCGGCAGTATACACACTACCAGTCTTGACTGCACCTTTTGTTTTATGGAACGGGGTATCTTATGGCCTCATCTATTACCACCGCTTCGATCATTGGGCTGGACGCGCGTCCGGTCACCGTCGAAGCCGATATCTCAAACGGACTCCCCGCCCTCGTTCTTGTCGGATTGCCAGATACGGCCGTGCAAGAAGCGCGCGAACGCGTGAAGTCGGCAATAAAACATTCGATAAACGATTTTCCTAAAACACGCGTCACCGTAAACCTCGCTCCGGCTGACGTTAAAAAAGTCGGCACACCATTTGATTTACCCATTTCACTCGTCATTCTCGCTGAACACGGCACCATCAAATCTGAATCTCTCGCCGGACTGCTCGTCGCCGGCGAGCTGTCTTTGGACGGAAGCCTGCGCCCGGTTCACGGCGCGCTCTCTTTTGCCTTGCTCGCCAAAGGACTAGGGATGAAACAACTCATCCTCCCAACAGAGAATGGTCCTGAAGCCGCGCTCGTTGAAGGCATCGACGTGCGCACCGCCAACCATCTACGCGAGATCATCAAGTCACTCAAAGGAAAATTCGAACTACCTCCCGCCGAAAGCGCGACTCTCACCGAATCCCCCATCATCCATCCCGACTTTTCTGCCATCCGCGGACAAGCCCAAGCCAAACGCGCTCTCGAAGTCGCCGCCGCAGGCGGACACAATATCTTACTTCAAGGCCCACCAGGCTCTGGTAAAACCCTTTTAGCGAGAAGCTTTCCGAGCATTTTGCCTCGATTAAGTTTGGACGAAGTTCTTGAAGTTACGCGCATTCACTCGGTTGCCGGGCTTTTGCCAAAACAATCCATCGTTCGCGAACGCCCTTTTCGTGCGCCACATCATAGTGCGAGCGGGATCTCTCTCGTTGGAGGCGGCACCATCCCACGCCCCGGCGAAATCTCTCTCGCTCATCGCGGCGTGCTTTTTTTGGACGAGTTTCTCGAATTCCCTCGTGACGTTCTTGAGACGCTTCGACAACCGCTTGAAGATGGTGCCGTCACCGTCTCGCGTGCTGCAGGCGCTGTGACCTTTCCTGCGCGCTTCTCACTGATTGGCGCGATGAATCCGTGTCCATGCGGATTCGCCACCGATCCAGATCGACCTTGTGTTTGCCCTCCACTGCATTTGCTTCGCTATCAGAAAAAACTTTCTGGCCCATTACTTGATCGCATCGATCTTTTTCTTGAGGTCCCAAAATTGCCTACGCACGACTTAACAAATCATCTCGAAGCCGAACCAAGCTCGATCATCCGTGAACGTGTCGAGCGAGCTCGCCGGATTCAAAGAGAACGACTCGCCACGACCAAGCTGCAAACCAATGCCGAGATGACCAGCGAACAAGTCCGCCGTACCATCACCCTCACGAGTGAGGCACAAGTCTTACTCAAGCACGCCATCGAACGCTACCAACTCTCAGGCCGCTCCTACTTTCGTCTTTTGAAAGTCGGCCAGACAATTGCCGACCTCGCAAACCAAAAAGAGGTTCAAGCTGAACACATTGCGGAGGCGCTGAGTTACAG
>CALMET010000073.1 GCA_937863195.1 uncultured bacterium | reverse complement strand
TCCACGCTCGAAGATTTCATCGAAGACGTGAAGAATGTCACACCAGATCGTTCAGCCGCTCTTCAGTTGTTGAAAGATTACGTGAATGAGATCGTCAAAGACTTGAATCCGCGTGAACAGAAGATTCTTGAAATGCGTTTCGGCCTCGTTGATGGCGTATCCCACACGCTTGAAGAAGTAGGTAAAGAATTCGATGTTACTCGTGAACGTATTCGTCAGATCGAAGCAAAAGCGCTAGAGAAGATCCAAAACCATCCTCTCATTCGTCGCCTCGCTGATTACTAGACTTTCCCCCTACCCCCTTTCACTTGGCGTGAAAGGGGGTTTCGGTTTAGAAATCAAAAGCCCTCTCTTCGAGAGAGAGGGGCAGGGGAGAGTCGCACTCAGTATTCGTAGTCGCTGCGCGGGCGAGGTTTCTCGAAGCGGTAGAACTCGATCATGCGGACATTTGTCTCGGAGTAGAATGAAGGCGAGAAGGTATCCCAGAGTTCATCCATGCGCTTGCGAGGTTCATTTGTTTTGCTGTCCTCCGGCCAAAAATGGTCGGTAGTGACCGTAATGAGGACGGTGGGTTTTACACCGCATTGAGCCGCCGGAAAAGACGGATGTTTGAAGAAGCTTGCAGAGAGACCGAAGCCAAAGTTTCCGCTGCCCATATAGCAGATCAACTTGCCCGCCTCCGTTAGGGCGATCAGTTTGCTGATCTCTTCTGGTAATATGGTGCGTATCCTCTGAATCACACCAACGGAGTAGGCTCCATGAAAGTTCTTGATCTTTGAGAGACTGCTATGAAGGGTTGTGACCCAAAGCTCCTCTTCTTCGCTTAGCTGATAAGAATCCTCAACACAGATCTCTGGAAGCATCCGAACCTCGTCATGAGTGAAAGGGCAGCAAGAGCCTAGCAAAAATAAACCCCGCTGCAAAGACGGGGTTAATTAATTCACTACACCTCGGGTTCAGCGCGGTTTAAGAGTGTGCTGAGGTCGAGATATTCGTTAAAGGTGATTTGGCTCACGAAGTCGGGCATATGGCTCACGACGATGACCACGCCTTCAAACGCATCGAGCGCTTTAGCAATGATCGGCAAGTGGCGAAAGTTGATGTGATTGGTCGGCTCATCCAAAATGAGAAGCGCTGGTTCTTGCAAGACGAAGCGAGCAAAACAGAGCAACCCTTTTTGACCTTCAGACATTGACCCGACCTTATTGTGCATGATCTTTGAAGGGATCAAGAACTGGGCAGCCGTTGCATAAATCACTTCTTTGTCCGCAATGCCCATCATTTCGGCCATAGACTCAAAGACCGTCTTATCGAAGTCCAAGCCAGAGAAGTCTTGGCGGTAATACCCGACCTTCACGCCTTCGCCGATAACGGCACCAGGGTCATTGTTTTCAGCGAGGTGACGCAAGAGCGTCGATTTGCCGATACCATTAGGGCCAGAGATCAACAGTTTACGGCCGCGGCGTAGGCTAAGATCAATTTCTGCACGATATGGCTCGTGTTGCTTAATGATACGTACGGATTTTAATTTTACGATGGTTTCTTTGTACTCTTGGCAAGGGATGGTGAACTCGCGAATGGTTTTGTCATCTTTGCGTTCGTCGACCATGTTTTCTTCAGCATCTTCAATCTGGTCGCGGAGTTTTGACGCGAGCTTACGCATCTTACCACCCTTGTTGGCAAAGAAATTGACCTTGTCTTTGCGATCTTGAATGGATTTTTCTAAACGGGCATTTGCCATGCGTTCGCGTTCGAGACGAGCGGCGATTTCTTCAACCACATTAAAGTAGTTACCAACGTATTGTTCAACTTTGTGCGAATAACTATCGAGATGCAAAACGCCTTCGGTAAATGCATTCAAGAAATCCGCATCATGAGAGATGACGATCACGGTTTTTGGATACATCATCAAAAAGCCGGTGAGATGCTCAATGCCTTCGGTATCGAGGTTATTGGTAGGCTCGTCCAATAAGAGAATGTCTGGTTCTTGGATCAACGCATACGCCAAAAGCAAACGCGCCTGCTGGCCACCTGAAAAAGCTTTAATCACCTTATCAAGCGGAGTGTCGAGATTTACGACTTCGAGGACGTCTTTAATGCGCTTGTCGAGGTCATATTTTTTCTCTTCAAAACACTGTTCGAAATATTCGCGAACCGTCTTTTCGAGGTTCTCTTTGGCCATAACCTGTAAACCGATGGCGATTTTGGCATTGTCACGAATATGAATTTTGCCTTCGAGTGGCTTCAATTGGCCGAGCATCAACTTGAAAAGCGTCGACTTGCCAGCGCCGTTTTGGCCCATGAGGGTGATTTTGGAGTCCTCACGCACCGAAAAACTGGCCTCCTCAAGCGTTGGATGCTCTTCGTCGTAGCCGTAGGTGACGTCCTGAAAGCGGACGATAACGTTGCCGTGTTCCATAGAAAATTGCGCTGAGGATACCTTAAAATGGTAAAAAAGGCAATCCCTCGACTCGCTCCGCTCGCTTGGGATGACAAGTTGCAGAAAATGGGGGATTTTCCACATCTTGACCATCTTGGGGCAAAACGATAGTATTCCGGCACAACATCATATTCCGAGGTAGCTCAGTGGTAGAGCAGAGGACTGTTAATCCTTTGGTCGTGGGTTCGAATCCCCCCCTCGGAGCCATAAAAGACATTAGCGCAAGCTGATGTCTTTTGTTATATTTATGACAATCATTCTTAATGAACAATCCCAATGAAGACCCTAAATTGTGACTTATGTGAAGCAACGGCTCAAGGAGAGACATTTGAGGACTGGATGCAGGCGCTCATGCCTCACTATATGGAGATGCACGCGGATGTGATGAACGATCCGAAGAAAGGTGAGGGCGAGAAGGAAAAATGGATGATGGATAATAGAGCAAGATTTGAAGCGGCCTAACGGATATTTCTCGCCATCATCAAACCATCACGTAAGTGGTGGTTTTTTGTATTGTGTTTTTGACGTTATATACATAATAATGTAATGATCTGACGGCACCAAAAGTGGAGGAGTGCATGCGGTCGCCATTTCATGTAAAAGCATTGTTCTTAGTTGCTGCGATCATCATCATGATCCTGTCGATCCTTCTACTGTTTCTTGTTCCGCTCTTCTTGATCATTGATCAGTTGTTGCGGCTGGTGGGCTATAAGCTTAGCCTTGATCAAGATGAGGTCTACGAAGCCTTGTCTGACACTGAGTGGAAGACAGGCTTGGAGTTAAAGGCAGAGATTCGTAGGCAAAGACTTGAATCGCAGCCGTACCCACTGATCATTAACGATATCTATCACATTCTTGCTCAACTTGAAGATGAGGGTCTCGTTGAGGCGCGCGTACGCATTCATGATGAAGCGCAAAAGAATCTCTACGGAGGTTATTCGCGGCATGAGTTTCGACGCAAAGCCTATCGCAAGCGAATAAAGAAGTCTAAGCGAAAGTGGTTTGAATTACCTACGCTCACTCCGATTCCTGAAGGTGTTTGAGATCGTTGACCACGGAGATCTTCATGTTAAAAACAGGCTGCATCCTTAATGCGAGAACGGCGAGTGATGGGTTGAGAATATCCGTCATGAGCCGGCACACGCTTTCTGATGGTCGCGCTCCGGATATTCGTATTCCGCTGTCCGACTTGGACGATCATTGGCCACTCCTTGGTCCGTCCCCGAGACTGATCGGGGACTACTATAAGAGGCAATTGCCTTGGAGTGATTTCGAGAAGAGATATCTTCTCCAGCTACAAAGAGCAGAGTCGCAAGAACTGCTAGTGAAGGTCATATCCATTGCTAGCGAATCAACGATAACGCTTCTCTGCATCGAAGAAGAGCCGACCTGCTGTCATCGCAGGCTTTTGGCACAGATGTGCCAAAAAATAGATCCTTCGCTGGAGATTGCCATTGGCTAGTCTCCTCACCATCTGAGCCATCACGCAAGTGGTGGTTTTTTGATTGTTATGATACTTTTTCTTTATGATAGATGAGTTGTTACCGCCACGTACTAAAATAGAGATGAAACAGCCAATCCGTCAGATGATGATGGTTTTTTCTGTCTTGGCGTTAGTTGGTACTGGATGCTCATCACCATTGCGCAGAAATTCGCCGCCGGAGCCCACTACTACAAAGGTTACGCCAACCTCGACAAGTATTGTGACGGGGACAACTACGGCTACGGTTGTGCCAGAAAAAGCATTCGGTATTCCAATAGCAAATGCCAAGGACCGCGTGACGATAAAACCTTTTGGACTGTATGTTACCAAAGCAAATTCTCCAGTTCAGCCAGAGAGGTTTGCCGGATATCATACCGGAGTTGACTTTGAAACATTTGATAACGAGAAAGAACGTGATATCGCCATCTACGCGATCTGTGATGGGCCATTGTTACTGAAAAAATGGGCGGCGGGGTATGGAGGTGTGGTCGTGCAAAAATGTTTAGTTGAAAATGAAGTTGTTACTGTCATATATGGGCATCTTCGCATCTTGAGTATCAGTCAAGAGATTGGTCATGAGCTCAAGAAGGGCGAACAGCTCGGTGTATTAGGCAAGGGCTATAGCGGTGAAACGGACAATGAACGTAAGCATCTGCATCTAGGTATCCATAAATCGGCAACAATTGATATTCGCGGCTATGTTTTAGGAGAATCAGATCTTAAACAGTGGTTGGATTTAAGAGAATTATTTTTAAACCTATGAAAGACGAACGCAACCACCGTATCTATAAGATGTCGGTTTCAAGTGTCTATCCTCTCTATATCACGAAGGCGGAGAAAAAAGGCCGCACAAAAGATGAAGTCGATGAAGTGATTCGTTGGTTAACGGGCTATACGCAAAAGCAACTCGAATCCCAGCTAAAAAAGCAGGTAGATTTTGAGACGTTTTTTGCTGAAGCGAAGAAGATGAATCCCTTACGTTCATTGATAACGGGTACGATCTGTGGCGTTCGTCTTGAAGAGATTAAAGTGCCATTGATGCGTGAGATTCGCTACTTGGACAAACTCGTAGACGAGTTAGCGAAAGGTAGACCGATGGAAAAGATTTTACGCAATGCCTAATTATTTACTATAAACTAATTGATATGGCCATCCTTGATATTCAACCTCAGAGTGCTGACGAGCCACAACTGGTAGCACCAAAAAAAGAGGGTATATTACTTCCGATATTTATCATTTCCATCATAGCTCTACCAGTCATCCTCGCGCTCTGGGCTATCGTGAGTTTTTATTTTGCTAACATATTGTCTTCAGGAGCTCCTACTGAACTTGAATCTCAACGTCTCATGATGTGGGGGAGAGTTATCAATATCAGTCTGAGCCTGCTTGGCCTTGCTGCTTTAGGTGGGGTCTTGTTTGTGCCCGTTATTGCGGTGATTAATGAGGTAATCAAACTTTTTACTCGCAAAAAATAGATGATGTTAAAGGGGCACAACGAGTTTCGTTGTGCCCCTGCTGTGTGTTCAGGCCGAGGTTATCGGTTGGCTGTTCCAGGTGTGCTGGGTGCTGATGAACTCGACGGGTTGCTTGGCGTAGATCTCGAGCATGCCCTTCAAGACTTGATCGAATCTGCTCTTGTCGAACTTCGACTTCTTCTCGAGCCAGACGGCCTTGTGAACCTTGCCATAGTAGCGCTGGTCGACAACGGGCTCCTCGAGGACGTTGAGCCTGCGCTGTAGCAGGCCGCTCTCGTCATCGATGTGAATCGTCGCTCGACGAGCATTCGGATACCGGTATTCGCACTGCAGACGCGCGGTGCGACGAGGCAGCCCTTCGGCATTTGTTCCGCAGCGCAGAGTGAAGTGCATGGCCCACTGCAGATCTCCGAGATAGAACACGACGACGCGTGCCTTGATGCCCTCAGCGCCTCCCTTGGAGGGAAAGTCCTGCCGCACCGAAGAGTGGGCGTGGATGATCTCCTTTCCCACGGGCATGTTGATTTTCAGCGACTTCGCGATTTTGCAGAGGTGGACTACCCCTTTAATTGCGCGTGCTTGAGTGTCGGTTTGGATCAATAGTTCGTCATTCGTGGCCAAAATATCCTCCTAGGTAAAGGTCCGGGAGAAGAGCAAATCATAATATAGTGGCATTGTCAAAGGTGTGCTAAGCTCAAAGTCTATGTTTAAACGCTACATGGACTACGCAAAAGACAATCCAAAAGGCTATTGGTTTAAAGCCAAATGGTTTGGATGGGGCTGGACGCCGGTGACCTGGCAAGGATGGGCCGTGACGCTGGCCTACGTTTTATTGATTGTGGCATTTGCCTTCACGATCGATGAGAATTCACCAGCGAGAGAAATCGCTTTTACCTTCATAATCCCGTCAGCAATTTTGACCGCGACCCTTATTCGCATCTGCTATGCCAAAGGTGAAAAACCCGGTTGGCGTTGGTAGATGCCAAAAGAGAAATAATCGCTATGCGCAAAACCTGTAGCCGTGGGCATGCTTTTGATAAGACGAGTGATTGTCCTACGTGTCCGATTTGCTGGTCCGGGTCATATCGAAAGGATTTTGTGAGTGATTTTCCTGAAAAGCTTGGAGCACCTGCTCTGAGAGCGCTAGCTAATGCCGGAATCAAAGGGCTTTCACAGCTCGGCCGTTATACAGAAAATGAGGTCGCTGATTTGCATGGCATGGGTCCAAAGGGTATCGCCCTGCTAAAAGAGGCATTAAAAAAGAAGAAGTTAAGTTTTAAGATGAAGAAATAGTAAAACCGCGGCCTACCGCGGTTTTATATTGCTCAATATTCTTGCGAAGCGAATCTCGTCGTATGAGTATTTCTCTTTCAGGTGATTGAAGACGGGTGTTAGAGCCCATTTGCCGACTTTATCAAAGGCGCCGCTGATATCGTTAAGAGCTTGATCAGAAAGACCTAGGCGTTCGCCGTCTAGCTGTAGAGGGACGCCGGTTTCGAGAAGTTTCTCGATATGTTGTGCGATGGTGCCGATGACGAGATTACGACGAGTGGCGATTTCATTGAGCGAAAGTCCTTGCTGAAAGAGGCGATGCGTTTCTTCAATGGTATCGCTGACTTTTGACTTACGAGACCCCTTGGTCCCCACTCTTGTGGGGATAGCGACTGATTTGAAGATTGGTTGTTCAACGAGATCGTGTTCAAGCGCAAACGTATGAATGATATGGATAAAGGCCTCGCCGAATTGCGCGAACTTTTCTTTACCAACGCCGGTGATCTTAAGCATCGATTCAGGTGATTGCGGGTAGACTTGGGCCATTTGTTGCAAGGTCTTATCACCAAAAATGATATATGGCGGAACATTCTTCTCGGTAGCGATGGCTTTGCGAAGGGCTCGTAGCTTATCAAAGAGCGCTTCGTTAAAGTCGGCAGTAGCTTCGACGAAGAGATCTTTTTCTTGTGGTAGGCAGTTGTCGCACAATTGGCAACTGGTTTCGGTCCAAGTTTCACCAAAGTAATTCAAAAGGACTTTGCGACGGCAAATCGTGGTTGCCGCATAGTCGACCATGCTACCGAGTTGCTGGTAGGCACGTTCACGTTCTTTGGCGTCGGCCATTTGGCGAATAAACCATTCGCGTTTACTGCGATCACCCGTTGAAAAGAAGAGTAAACAGTCACTCGGCAAACCATCACGACCGGCGCGACCCGTTTCTTGATAATAGCCTTCGATTGAAGGCGGTAAGTCCATATGAACAACGAGGCGGACGTCTGGTTTGTTGACGCCCATACCAAAAGCCACCGTTGCCACAATAATTTGCACTTCATCACGAATAAACTTTTCTTGATTCGCCTGGCGCGTACGTTGGTCGAGGCCAGCATGATAGGCGAGAGCGGGGAATCCGTTGAGTTGTAGCTCTTCAGCGAGCTTCTCGGTGCTATTGCGTGAGAGCACATAGACAATGATCGATTGCCCGCGACGCTTTTGGAGGATGGGGAGAAGGGCTTCAAGCGCCTTCTTTTTTGGACGGATGCGATAGGTGAGATTTGGGCGGTTAAAACTCCCTACAAAAACACGCCCGCTTTCAAGTTGTAGCTGACTGATGATGTCTTTGCGTACGCGATCATTCGCGGTCGCCGTCAAAGCAATCAAAGGCACGCCCTGAAGTAATTCACGAATATCTTTCAGC
>CALMET010000072.1 GCA_937863195.1 uncultured bacterium | reverse complement strand
GAAGGTAAGAAAAAACCCCTTCCACAAACGTGGGAAGGGGTGGTTTTTTCTACACCATAAACCCAATACCGTAGAAAGAAACCGGGGTAGGGGGTTTGAAGGGGTGTTGAAGTTACTTTGTCGGATGCCAGGTCGGAATTGGGATTTCGAGTACAACTTCTTTTTCACCGGTTGCCGTTTGAAAGGCGAGCTTGGTGGCAGCAAGAGCGATCTCTTGGTTTGGAAGCGTGGTGTCAGCGCCGTACTTATAGTCACCAACGAGCGGGTGACCAATCAGGCCAAATTGACAGCGGATTTGGTGAAAGCGTCCCGTGAAAAGTTCAATTTCGACGAGTGTATTCTCACCGAGAACTTTGATCACCGTATAAGAGAGCTTTGCCTCTTTGCCCTTGGGGGATTCGTAGGCGATGCGTTTATGCTCTTCTTTATCGAGCATATTGATCAAGGTGCCATGTGGGCGTTCGAGATGGCCTTCTACGAGGGCGTGATAGGTTTTGGTGATATCGCGCTTGCGAAACTGTTCTGACAAGCGTGACGCGCCTTTACTGGTCTTGGCGAAGACGACGATGCCAGTGACATTGCGATCCAAACGATGAATCAAGCCAAGAAAGACATTGCCAGGTTTCTGGTACTTCGCTTTCAAATAATCCTTCACATCGTCCATCATCGAACGTTCATCACTTTCATCGGCCTGTACGAGGGCGCCTGGTGGTTTGACGACGGCAATCAAGTGATTGTCTTCGTAAAGTACTTCAATGTTATAGCTCATATTATGGTGTCCAACGGGCAAAGATGCCGGCAGGGAGGTTACGCGGGTTTGAGCCGGATTCTTTAATCGTTAATTCACCCACTTCAGTCGAGCCGCCACGGTTCAAACAGGATTCCATGATCTGTTTATAGGCGAGGGCAGAGTAACCAGAGGCATAGCCGTTCATCAACATAAATAGGGGCTGTTCATTTAAAATCGCCGCACAGTTTTTTACCAAGGGGATCAAATGGTCTTCGATCTTCCAGATCTCGCCATTGGCACCGTGGCCGAAGGCAGGAGGATCCATGATGATCGCGTCGTATTTATTACCACGGCGCAATTCGCGTTCAACAAAGGTTGCAGCATCTTCGAGAATCCAGCGGATAGGCTTCTCAGCCAAACCAGAAACTTCAGCATTCTCACGGGCCGCTTTAATCGCGACCTTTGAAGCGTCGACGTGTACCACCTCAGCACCAGCCTTCGCAGCTGCCAAGGACGCACCGCCGGTATAGCCGAAGAGGTTCAGAACCTTAATCGGACGCTTTGCCTCCGAAATGGTCTTCATCATCCAAGCCCAGCTCGGCTCGTGTTCAGGAAAGACGCCGACATGCTTAAAGCTCGAGAGACGCACCCAAAAGGTGATTTCACCGATGGTCGCCTTCCAGCGCTCGTCGAGTTTGGTCTTGAGCGCCCATTCGCCCTTTTCAGCTCCTTTGGCACGCTGTTCCCCGGCACCGTCGCTCGCGAGCGACGTGCCACCGTTGCGCCCAAAAACAGCGCTCGCACGCTTCCAGAGGTCTAAGTCACGTTTTGGCCAAAGCGCCTGCGGATCAGGGCGAGCCGTCACATATTTGCCAAAACGCTCGAGTTTTTCGCCGTCTCCACTGTCGAGGAGCTCATAATCGCGCTCCGGCAGGGTCTCGGTGATAATGTAATTCATGTGGCGGATGATAGTGTTTATTGGGGGTTTTGGGAAGGGCTCTCGCCTCGCGAACCTCCCTTTCCCTCCGCGTAGCGAAGGGTGACACTTCAGAGCTTCAGTTTCAGATGGAGGTGTCCCTCTTCGTTCACACGGAGAGGTAGGAGAGGTTTGAGAGGCGAGGGGCGAACGAGGCGATTTTCTGCTAGGCTATCTGTATGATCAAAGGCGAAATCATCTCCTTCAAATCCGCAGCTGAATTTCGTAAGTGGCTGTCCAAAAATCACAAACAAGAAGAAGGGATCTGGATTCGTTTCTTTAAAAAAGATTCTGGCTTGAAAACGTTTTCATACGAAGAAGCACTCGATGAAGCGCTTTGTTATGGCTGGATCGATAGCCAAAAGAATAAATACGACGACAAGTCATTCATTCAAAAGTTTTCACAGCGTCGTCCGCGGAGTATTTGGTCGCAACGCAATATTGAACATATTAAGCGCTTGATCAAAGCGAAGAAAATGATGAAAGAAGGTTTAGCGCAATACGAAGCCGCCAAAAAAGACGGACGTCTCGATAATGCCTACGCTCCAGGAAGCAAAGCAGAGATTCCGGAGGATTTGATGAGGGTGATTAATAAAGATCCAGAGATGAAAGCGTTTGTGGCAACGCTGAACAAAGCCAATATCATGGCTATTTCGTTTCGCTTGAGTACGGCCAAGAAGCCAGAGACGAGGGAGAGGCGTTTTAATTCGATTCTGGAGATGTTAAAGAGAGGGGAGAAATTTCACTAACTATGAAAATGATTCAACCACCAAAACATAAACTTCTTCCAAAAAGGTTGAATGGAACAGCTGAGCTGTTCCAGGATGTTATGCTAAACCTCGTTCAAAGGAGAGAATTATTTTCTTGTTTGTACTCAAGAATGAGAATAGGTTCATCTTCTTTTACAGGGAATAGTTTCTATATCTTCTATTGCATTGATTATTTAAGATCACAGCTTGTTGATTGCAGATTGTTTTTTGAAAATAATTCCGATGCGCATAGATTAAGTGACCTGAACAAGCTGTTAAATGACAAGGATATCGATCTCTTGTATAAGAAGCTTTCCAGAAGCTGGGGTACGGTACAGAAGAATGCTTCCCTGAAGCAGGTAATAAATAAGACAATTGTTCATAAACAGAGGAATTTTCAGCAAAATCAACAGGTACGTTTTCAAGTCCTGAATGACTTTATTGATGCTGCGGAAGAGTATATGCAACTTCTTGTGCAAAAATTAACCAAAGAGCATTATAATTTTATTAGTTTAGATTTCTCTTCAAGTAGCCCCTATATAAAATCAATGTCTAACGATGTTGATGAATTTATTAACCATATTGCAAGCATAAAAAAATACTTATGACCCTCATCAACTACATCGAATTCGGCGCCACCGACATGGCAGCGACGCAGAAATTCTACGAATCCGCGTTTGGTTGGATATTTACGAATTACGGTCCGTCCTACATGGGTTTCAAAGAGCCCGGCCAAGAATTCGAACGCGGTGGTTTTACGACCGAATCAAAACCTGGTGCGAATCCGCTCGTGATTCTGAAATCGGACGATCTTGAATCCACTAAAGACATTATTGAAAAGGCCGGCGGAAAGATTGTGAAAGAGATCTTCGCCTTTCCTGGTGGTCGTCGCTTTCACTTCTCCGACCCAAGCGGAAACGAGTTGGCGGTTTGGTCGACTAAGTAAACCAAAACCCCTTCCACAAACGTGGGAAGGGGCAGGGGTAGGGGGGCTAGTTGGTTCTTTTTGTAATCATCTCATTCAACTTCTGATAGCACCCCTTGCAGATATGGTCCTTACGAACCATGTCTTTACTATCAGGCGGGCTGAGCAAGATAGCGCCATAGTCAGAGAGTTCGAGTTGGCAGATGTCACAGATCGGGGCGATGGCCATAGAGGGTTTTTGACAGGTTATGGGTATAAGGTACCATTAATGCCATGTACAACCTATCCTGCAAAGACGTGAGTGGCATCGAATGCCCGTTTGTCGCTAAAGGCAATTCAGAAGAAGAAGTCATGGCCGATCTTACCGAGCACGGTGTCGCCAAGCATCTTGATAAGATCCAAGCCATGATGGCTGAGGGGATGACCCAAGAGCAGATGGAGGACGAAATGCGCTTGTTGGTGACCATGTCGTAAGGTGAGAACAGAAGACCGCCTCGGTTAGCTGGGGCGGTTTTTGATTTTATGGAAGTTTGGGCGTAGGATCGTTTTATCTATGTCAGACACCGGATTATCGAATATCAAAATCGATGGCGAAAAGCTGCTTGCGATTGAAGATGTTTTAGGGATGGAGAAAGCCCGTGAAAAGGCGAATGACCAGAAGACAAAGGCTTTTGGTCTTTTGGCGGGTTTGCTTAGCCGTCCAAAAGCAGAGGATATTGATATCACCTATGAAGAAAAGCATTATGATGCTTTTTGGCATGTCTTGGGCAAATCACGTTTTGAATATAAGCGCCGCAAATCTTTTAAGG
>CALMET010000071.1 GCA_937863195.1 uncultured bacterium | reverse complement strand
ACAAATCTCTTCTGAAAAAAGCGACTCCGTGCCAATACCGTTACAGGTCTGACAGGCACCATAAGGCGAGTTGAATGAAAAGAGACGCGGCTCGATTTCAGGAAAAGCAAAACCATCATCCGGACACGAGAAACGTGCCGACATTAACATCTCGGTCTTATCATCCATAATAACGAGCACCGTGCCATTGGCACGATCAAGTGCAGACTCCATCGCTTCACTTAAGCGCGATTGCAAACCCTTATTGCCGGCGATAGGCCAGCCGAGCGGGATGCGATCGGTGACGACTTCAATCGTGTGGCGATCATAACGCTCAAGATCAATTGGTTCGCGAAGTGAATGCCATTTGCCATTCACGCGTACCTCAGTGAAACCAGATTCATGAAGATCTTGAAGAAGTTGGTGATATTCACCTTTGCGTCCACGCACAACCGGCGCGAGAATGACGAGCTCATTGGTCAATGCGACATTTTTAGCACTCTTCTTTGGCTTTGCCTCGCCGATGGTCGATGTTGCAGCGCTAGCATGAATCTCTTCAGTCTTTTTGAGGATGCGATCAACCATCTCGTCCACCGTCATCTTTTGAATCGGATTGCGACAAATCGGGCAATGCGGTTTACCGGCACGCGCATAAAGCACACGCAGGTAATCGTAGATTTCAGTAATGGTTGCCACCGTTGAACGAGGATTGGCAGAGTGTGCTTTTTGGTCAATCGAAATAGCCGGCGAAAGACCTTCGATTTCGTCGACATCTGGCTTGTCCATTTGGCCCAAGAATTGACGGGCATACGCCGACAAAGACTCAACATAACGACGCTGACCTTCGGCAAAGATGGTATCGAATGCCAAAGAGGACTTTCCTGAACCAGAAAGTCCCGTAAAGACGGTCATTTTGTGACGTGGGATCTCAAGCGAAATATTCTTGAGATTGTGCTCGCGGGCGCCGCGAATGATGATTTTGTCTTGCATAACGCAGAAGGCCGCCCGTTGTCGGGGCGATGGGTGGACTATACGTGATCTCCCCTATTCTATCAACCGACGATATGAAAGAATGCAGGCCTATGCAAAAGCACCAGCCCCCTGTTGTAACAGGCTCTAAAACCGTTTTTGAATGCCCGTACTATTCAGTTCGTCATGATGAGCTCGATTTACCAAATGGCACCAAAGGCAACTACTACGTGATCGACATGCCTGAGGCCGCCGGTGTCATCGCTATCAGCGAAGGCAAGATTCTGATGATTAGCCAATATCGCCATCCTCTCGCCATTGTCACCTACGAGTTCCCTATGGGTCGCGGACACAAGGGCGAGCCACCGCAAGACGCTGCTCTACGCGAATTCGCCGAAGAAACCGGATTCGCTCCTGTCACGGTCAAACCTCTCTGCGTTATTGATCCTCTCCCTGGACAATCCAATCATCAAGTCGCGATGTTCATCGCTGAAGGCGTGAGAAACACGACCGCTGAAAAAGACGCTGAAGAATACGATCTTGAAAAACACTGGTTCACTCCAGAGCAAATCGACGAGATGATCGCCTCGGGAAGGATGAACAATGCTGTCACGATCGCCGCTTGGTACAAATACAAACTTACTTTCTGATCTCTCCCGTATACACCGCTTCAAACGCGGAGCCCTTAATCCCTTTCAACTGATTCAACTCATCATCATTCCAGCGCGTGTCGGTAGCGCCTTGAAAGTACCAAGGCGAACCATTATCAGCGACGATCAAGCCGTAATCTTTCATGGCTTGTGCGATAATTTTGGACGAGCCTGTTAGACCCGAAATGTCATAGTCTTTTTTCAAGCGCAAACGCAAACCCATCGGTGGCAAATTGGCATCATTCGAACCTGCATGATGCGTCGCTGGAAGAATGTAGCCCTTTTGACTACGTGGCACGGTCACGCGGATAGCATGCGTGATTTTACCTGCCGCGATCTCATCATAACGAACGAGTCCATTAAAAATCGGTAAGCCGGCGGCATCAGCACTCGTCCAACCCTCTGGACGAAGCGCGCCCGTTTTCAAATTCCACTTTGCACCCGAATCCGCATTCCAGCCTTGAGTGGTTTTTACGGCTGCGAATAATTCGTAAAGCATACACGTGCTTTTATCTACGACAAGCACATGACGATCGCTCCCACCCTCAACGCGCGCATTCGTTGGGATTGGAAATGGACCCGGATCACTCTCATCACCATACGCCGTATAATTAATCGCGACCTTTGGCGTCATTGCATCCGCAATCGTATAAGGGATACCGTAATCCTGATTCTCGCCAAAATCAGGATGTAGATTTTTCGTTGAACCAATAGCGGCGATATAGGTCGCGGATTTTTCATGCACAGGCAATGCATCTACGCGTTGATTCCACGCATTTTCAGCAGGAAAGACGGGACACCCTTCAAACATCGTCGAAGCAACGGGTGTTGGCGTCGTTGGATTTGTCACACCCTTAAACCACTGATAGAGCGTCGTCACTTTTAATTCTTCTGCTAGCTGGTAATCCGTTGCAGAACTTAGCGGGGCACCAACGGTATAGTTAATAAAAAACGTGTCCGATAAATCGTGAACCTTGGTTGCCCAGTTCGCATCAAAGAGAGACTTCGCAACATTCTCGCTCGCGATCGGGCGCAAGATACCTTTACCAGAAATCGCATAAACCTTTGGATCGCTCGTGATCTTAATCAGCTGCGCACCCGAACGATACGCGATATTGCCGCCGATTTGATACGAAGCCAACTCCCCTTCGCCCACCGTCTGAACGCTTGAAAAATCCGCATACCAACTCTTATAAATCCGTTCGTTGGGAAAGACGTAGCGCTTCCCGTCCAACACATAGTACACCGCCGCATTACTCGGACTCTTCACCAAAGCGTCCTGCACGGCCGCTGTAGCTGGCGCTACGGGCGCTATAACCGATAAAAGCGAGGCAAGGCTCAATAGAGCCAAAATACGGTGAGAAGGGCTAGACATATAGATACAGGATAACATAGATCCTCCCTGCCCTCCTTTAGCAAGGAGGATTCTGAAAGTCATGTAAACCCCGCTCTAGACAAAAATACTATAATATGATAGCCTTCGAAAGCATTCCTTTTAACGTTGGAGGCTGGGCATGCAACAGACAACCGCAAGCAGAAACAAGCAAAAATTTCCCGCTCTCGTATCGGTCTCGGAGTACGGCACGAAGGACCATCTCATGGTTCTCACCTGTACCAAGACCGGCGTGATGCTGCCACTGGATGAGACTGGCATGATCTCGGCCAGCCATCCCTTTCTCTCGGAGGAGATCGGCACCATCAACGTTCTCGACGGAGACACCTACCTCGAGATCCAGCGCAAGCGCGCTCGGACGCACGCTCGAGAGATCCTCAAGAGGTCAACGCTTCAAGAGGTCCACTTCCCGCGCTGGGACCAAGTGACCAGCGCTGCCATCCCGACCGCGCTCAAGGAGCACGACCAGTACATGATCATCTATCAGGTCATGTTTCTGAGGGCTGAAGAGGAGAATGCGCCGGGCTACGTCCATGTGACCTATGCAGAGCTCACGAAGGATGCGCGCCTCTGCCCTGTCATGAAGGACGTCATCGCGCAGCTCGTGTATCTCGATGGCTTCGAAGACTTCGTCTCGAAGTTCACGGACGAAGACTGAACATGAGCGCCGATTGGCGCTCGGGCCCTACCAAACTGGTGGGGCTCTTTCATTACTCATCAATAACGTTGCGGTAATAGTCCATGAACTGCACGATCGCATCATCAAGACGAATATCACGTGTCGTCACGGGTGTGGCGAGTGACATGCCTTCTAAACTGCGACAGCGGCTCAGCGCCACATAAGCTTGCCCTGAAGCAAAAGCCCCTTGTCCAAAATCCACACAAACATGATCAAAGGTTTTGCCCTGGCTTTTATGAATGGTTACGGCCCATGCCAATCTCAAAGGTAACTGCGTAAAACTCCCCACGGCTTCTTGTTCGATTTCTTTGGTCTCATCATTGAAGGTGCTTTGATACAAACTCCACGTATGCGTACCAACAGCAACCGTTTGGCCGTCA
>CALMET010000070.1 GCA_937863195.1 uncultured bacterium | reverse complement strand
CCTACGCTTGTCAACGAGAAAGGTTGTTCAGATGTGATCTATCGTATCTGGTCTATCGATTTAGATATCGGTGCAATGCGCAAAACGCATCCAAATCTCGTACCGTATAGCTACAGTTTCGATGGATACCATATAGAAGATACGGAGCCAGGAAAATATGTGATCGAAGCACGCACCCCGACTGCGGTAAAGTGGCAGGTAAAACCAAAAACGGATGCCTCATACTATCAAGGTCTCTTCATGGGCTGCAAAGACAAAAATCTTATCATTGAGAATTCGTATTCGGGTAAAACGGCTTTTACTGATGGAAATGGCAGAACAGAAATTCGCACCATCCCATACATCTCATTTACAAATGATAATGCCTGGAAGGCAAAGCCTATCGAGCAGTCTCATCAGAGTCAGTTTTCACGCGTCACGGTTGACGGCATCTTGCAATCGCCAGGAAAGATCACCGTCTACTCTTCGGCAAATGTCGTCACCGAAATCGTGGGCGACAGCCGTGTAACAACGTTTGAAGATGAAGGTGGCGTTCACGTACACGGTCTTCCGCGTTATCGCGATCTGAGTGCAATGGCGATGCGTGATAAAGAAACACTCACCGCAACATTCTACCGAATGAAGGATGGTTATGCGGTAGCAGAAAGAAGTAACTATAACGAAGGTACGATGCGCAAATCCGAGATGAACTACTATCGTATTCGCAATGGTGAAGCGCAGTATTCGCGTGTTGACTCGCTTCCATTTAATGGACAAACGAGCTTTGAAACATACGACAAAGGTCTTGAGATCGTACTTCGTTCAAATATTCAGGTTGGCGGGCTTGAAAATACGTATAAACGCGGATTGGTTCACGGCCTTAATGCTGGCCATAATATCCCCGAAGCGATCTACGATGTAAAAACCACCATTCTTTGGGAAACAGATTCGCAAGTCTATATGCGCTATCTCATTACCGATAAACATACCAAAAAACAACAGTACTGGGAGGCTACCGTAAGCAAAAACTAAATACAGACAAACACCCCCTTCTCTCGACAGTATCGAGATGATGTGGGGTGTTTTCTTTTGACGTAAGCAGTTGGATACATCACACTAATAGCTATCTTATGAATTACCGTCTCTCTCTGGGCCTTGTAGCGCTAAGCGCATCGCTCGTCGTTGGTTCGAGCGCACTCGCTGCGCCGAGCGTTGTTTATAAAAAACGATTGGATGTACCCGCTATTCCATCAACGATCATTTCGAAAATCGCTGCTATGGGTTGGCAGCACCCTACGACCTCGTCCACACCAAATGGACTCGCGACATTCAAAAACGTCGTGATGGCAAAACCCGCCATTGCTGACATACAAGAATGCGGCGACATCATGTACCGTATGTGGGAAGTTAGTATCGACATTAAAGAAACACAAAAAACACAACCAACGATCACATTTATTGATAAGCCATACCTCAGCTACGGTACGCGCTATGTATTCGAAGCTCGCACAAAAACTTCCGTGAAATGGCACATTGATGAAATGTATCGAGGCATCTATGACAATGACCATCCAGCTCCGAAGCAATTTTTCGGCTGTAAAGGAAAAGACGTCGTAGTTCGCTATAGCCCAACGACATATCACAACATGTTTGCCGTTTACGAAGCTCCAGGCGAAACGGTTTACAAAGCCATCAGCCTTGCTCATTTCAGTTCAGATGCTGCATGGAAAACAACCCTGCCCTCATTAGGTAAACGTTTATATATTCGTGACTATACTAAGCCTATTGTTATTGACGGCATTCTGCAGGATCCTGGACAACTCTATGCCGGAAGAGACGACGCTAGTATTCCAGGTGTTGCCGGCGATAGCCGAATTGTCTCAGCCGATAAGACTCATGGCACCCAAGTACATCATGTACCGAGATACCGAGATCTTTTAGCAATCGCTCCTGATGAGAGATTCTTGACCGCAACCTTTTACCGCACACAAGACGGTTACGCTGTAAAAGAAGAAGCCCTTATGTATGGTGGTGATGGACCAATCTATCGCACAAACTACTACCGTATCCGCAATGGCGAAGCGCAGTATACCAAAGTCGATTCATTGCCTTTTACTGAAACGAATGAGCTTATACAGAATGATCGAGGCCTAACATTGACGAAAGATATGTACGCCCCAAAGATTCTTGTTCATGGATTGTCGGCGGACAGTCACAGCGCACGAGGCAGCGTGATTTGGGAAACGGACGCACAAGCGTATGTTCATTATACGATTACTGAAATCATGACCGGCAAACAACAGTATTGGGAAGCAACCGTAAATAAAAAATAAATCTAAAAACACCCCGACATGATGTCGGGGTGTTTTTTTTGACGAGGGGAGGGGATTGCCTCACACTATCGGTTAACCTATGAAACATCGTCTCTCAATTAGTCTGCTCGCCATCAGCGCTTCGCTCGTTGTTGGCTCGAGTGCTATGGCGGCCCCTGGTGTTGCTTATAAAAGACGTTTGGATGTACCGAAGGTACCTGCGTCGGTGTTATCACAAATCACCAAGACGAAGAATACAGAATTCACAACATCACTCAGTGGTGAGAGAGACTGTAAAGATGTTATTTACCGCTCATGGAGTGTCGCTGCATATAATCCAAGCGAACAAAAAATCGCCACCGTCATTGAAGCTCGTACCAATACAAAGGTGATGTGGAAGGTTATCGTAGATGAAAAAGATGATACGCTGATCCGCATCAGATCCCTCTATAGCTGCCGCGGCAGAGACCTTATTTTGAATGACGGCCATCTTCAACTAATAACCTCATCTAAAACACTCAAACCAACATTCTTGAGGCATATCCGTTATGCATCGTTCCAAGATCCACGCGAATGGACTTCAGCGCAGCGATCAATCGAAAATACGAATTATCTCTTACAATCCCTCGCCATCCTCGGCGGAGGTCCAACACTAAGCATTGATGGTATCGATCAAGTTCCTGGTCTTCTCGTTGTAGAAAATGGCCAAATCACCGGGGACAGTCGTCCGATCACGTTTGATCAGAAAACGAGTTTTCACCTACACACACTGCCGCGTTACCGCGATCTAACAACGGTACCTCAGAATGAAACCGTTCTCGCTTTATTCTTTCGAATGTCGGATGGATACTTGGTCGCCGAAACAATAACAAAAGAAGCTGTTGACTGGACGACAAACAGCGAAGGACCGAGATTCGAAGACCCTACAAATACGTATTATCGCATCCGAAATGGCGAAGCTCACTATACCAAAGTTGAAGAGCCAGGGTCTTTTTTCAAATCAACCGCCATTCAATATAGCAATGGCCACACGCTGTTTGTCACCAACGGTCCAAAACTTGAAGACGTAAAAACCATCCTTGTACACGGTCTTCCTAAAGATCCAAATCATGCGAGCTCATTAACCCATGAAAGCAAAGGCTCAATTCTTTGGGAGACTGAGGCCCAAGTCTATATGCGCTATCTCATCACCGAAAAGAAAACGGGCAAACAACAATATTGGGAGGCAACGGTAAATAAACAATAAATCCCTTTTGAAAAACTTCTCGATATGATGTCGAGAAGTTTTTTTGTTTTTTGATTTATTGTCCACAAATTTTTCAGAATTATTTTTTTCATCGTGCTAAAATGTTTTTTGTCGAAAGGAATTGTGTGTCGTTATATCATCGCAAACCGACAAGTTCGATTTTGCCAACATCACACTCTGATATTGGCATTCCGTCCGCGGCCAAGCGGTCTGATATTGGGGTCATCCCTATCTATGGGGTGCACGTGCTCATCATTCATGACAAGAGCGAGCCTCAGTACTGTGTCGGCGAGCTCTATATCCGACACGGTTTTTATCAGCTTGTAGCTGATGCGTTTTTTACCCCCATCGAAATCGAACTCGACTCGTTAGTCGTTGAATCGTTGGACGATAAGTTAAAGGTTGGGATCGGAACGCCCTATACTTATACCGACGACCAGGGTCGGCGCTATAATGCCCGCATTATGATCTTCGACTCATCTGAACATGCCATGCGCTGGCAAACCGAATTTTTTCGGCCCACCTGACGAGAACGCCTTTGAGCGTTCTCTTCTATTGTTGACAAAAGGCCACAAAGAAGGTAATAAATTACTTGCCCATTTATGATGAGTTACTCATCAAGGAGTACCCGATGAGGCTACCTGATAGTAAGTACGCGTTTTACTTTAACCTACTCGACCAAGGTGTTCTCGCGTGGAATACCTGGCGGGCACAGCATCCTGACAAGATCATCAATCTCGAAGGCGCGCGACTCGATTATCGCGATCTACGCGAAATAAACTTCTCGCGCATGAACCTCGAGAATACCCGGTTTCAGGGTACCGACTTTCGCCATGCAGACTTCACCTGCTCGCGACTCTGTTATGCAAATATCAAGCGCTGCGCGCTCGACCATGCAAGGTTCTCGGGTGTTGAATCATCCTTCATGATCATCAAAGATTCACCACTCGATCTCGTCGTGGACTCAGAGGGTCTGCGACATGCCCTTTCTAGCGGATCGAGAACATCGATTCTGCATGCCTGACAATGAACGGCGCACACCCTTGTGCGCCGTTTTGCTTTTTCAATCTAGTGCCATCTGGTATACTCTTTTTATATGTACATTTCTTTGCAGGATCTGCTTTATATCGTCGGCATCATTTCATTGGCACTGGTTGCCGGTTTTTTGAGCTGGACGCTCTACGAAGCCGCCCGCCTCTTGCGCAATGTAAACTTCATTGCAGACATGATTCGCGAAAATGTCGAGCGCGCTGAACGCCTCATCGACATGATCGGCGAAAAACTCACCAGCCTCTCAGGCTATACCGGCGTCATGGCAAAAGCAGGCGAGAAGATCGTGGATTATCTCATGAACCAGGCAACAGGAGGCGATGAATCCATCTTTAAATCCTCAAAGAAAAAAGGCCGAAAGGGGATGCCGAGTTTGACGGATTTGGATGAGGAATAAAGCTTTCTCCGCCTACGCTGCGCTTGGCACCTCTTTCACTTCGTGAAAAAGGGGATATCGATTTATCTACTATTTTATAGATAAAATCCTTAACTCCCTGTTCACGAAGTGAAAAGGGATACCCCGCGCGAAGCAA
>CALMET010000069.1 GCA_937863195.1 uncultured bacterium | reverse complement strand
GCCGTTTACAGAAGAGGTTCAGATGTTTGTAGACAGGATGAAGGTTCTCGCTTGTGCGTTTGTGGTCTCGCTTATCGGGTGCGGCGAAGAGAATGCTGCGCCCGTGACGATGCGTGTTTCGGTGACGAATATCTCAGTCACAAACCAAGTTGAGACTTCGACGGGTTTCGCTGATATTTTGCTGCCTCCGGGCGTATTTGTCGTCACGCCTGATACCGAACCCCTGTTCGCGGTGGGTTCATCAGATCGTGGCCAAGGCCTCGAAGCGCTTGCAGAAGACGGTTCGCCCGTAGCGCTGTGGAATGCTCTGCGTGACTTGGGGCTATCGGCTGGCATCTTCGAACTGTCCGACATCACCTACGAACAAGGTGCGATCGAACCGGGCGGAGTCTTCGTCTTTTTCATCGAAGCCTCTCGGGGTGACCGATTGCATTTGGCGACCATGCTCGGCATGAGTAATGACTCGTACTATGCGACGGATGCAGACGGTATCGAGCTCTTCGAAGGTCGAAACCCCCGCACGGCCGATGTGAGCGATCAGATTCGGCTCTACGACCTTGGCACCGAACAAAATGAGCCACTAGCCGAAGGGGCTAACCAGCCCGCGATGCAGTCAGCCGCCGGTGCGGGACTGGCCGAAGATGGCACGGTAGAGCTCAATACCGCCGAGCAGGTGCAAGCCGCCTCGGTGATTCGCGTCACGATCGAACCTGTTCTCTGAGGTGGGTTCTGGCCGCGCCATCAATCGATGGCGCGGCTTTTAACTTGCTTTTTTACCACATTAATCTTAACGTTCTGCTATATGACCACCCCAAAACTCATTGGTTGGCTCGTTGGCGGCCTTGTCGCTATCGTCCTTGTTCTCGCTCTTATCCCATTCGGTATGATCCCTGCGGGTAGCCGTGGTGTCATGTTGCGCTTTGGCGCTGTCACTGGCCGCGTGGTTTCTGAAGGTTTGTACTTCAGATTGCCTATCGCTGAAAGCGTTGCAGTGATGGACGTGCGTTTGCAAAAAGAGCAGGTCGAAGCAACAGCTGCTTCAAAAGACCTTCAGAGTGTTCAAAGCGTTGTGGCAGTGAACTTTCATATCAAACCTGATATGGTCGTGCAGATGTACCGCGATGTCGGTCCTGAATACAAAGCACGTTTAATTGACCCGGCTTTGCAAGAAGCGGTTAAAGCAACGACGGCAAAGTTCACGGCTGAAGAGCTCGTGACGCGTCGTGAAGAGGTGCGTGAAGAAATGCGTGCGTTGTTGCAAAGCAAACTCGATCCACGCGGCATTCAAATCGATGATTTCAATATCGTAAACTTTGATTTCTCTGAGTCATTCAACGTGGCGATCGAAGCCAAGGTAACAGCTGAACAGGCAGCTCTCACCGCACGTAACCGTTTGGAGCAGGTGAAATTTGAAGCTGAGCAGCGTATCGCTGAAGCTCTCGGTAAGGCTGAAGCCTTGCGCGTTGAGTCCGAGGCGATTAAAGAGAGCCCTGCGGTTCTCGAGCTTCGCGCCATTGAAAAGTGGGACGGTAAGCTTCCATCCGTCATGGGGAGCGGTGCAACGCCATTCGTAAACATTGGCAGCATCAGCCGTTAAAAGCAGAATAATATTCTAGACAAACCCTTCCACTCGGAGGGGTTTTTCATGCTAGAAT
>CALMET010000068.1 GCA_937863195.1 uncultured bacterium | reverse complement strand
AGGTGTTGCCGTCTGCCATGGTGAGTTGGCCGTTTGGTTCAGCGATGGTCGTCCAGCCTTGGTGTGGGTAGGTTGGTTCTGAAACCGTGACGTCGATTGTTGGTGGGAGTTTAACGCTCACTTCGGTGGTAGTTGTTGGGTAGAGGTAAATGACGGGTTTGCCGCATTCGGCCACGACGCCTACGCCGTTTACGACATAAGAGTCCCATGTACCCATCGAATCCTTGGTTAAGAAGAATGGCAAGTCATGTTGAGCCATGAAGGTCTCAAAGTCTGGCTTTGTCTGATTGTTCCAATCAGGTTGGTACCAAAGCTCGTAGGCTTTTTTGTATGAAGGGTGCTGTAGGTTTTTGACGCGATAAATTGGCCGAGTGGTTGAGGTATTTTTAACGATTTCAAGATCACTAGAGCGAAAGATGATGGCGGCGTCGGTGTCTTTTGGAGCCGTTTCATCTACGTAAACAATGGTTGAAGCACCGCCGCAGCCGCTGCTTCTCGTATCGAGTCCACCTTGTTGAAAGATGAAATCTTTCTTGATGCCAGCATTAGCCAAGCCATACAAATCTTCTGAGTTCTCTTGCGTGGGTTGGCGTAGCGGTTCGTTGTAAAAAACGCTTCGTCCGCCTGGTAGGTGAATATAGTAATTAGCTTTATTCGTTACATCGATAGTAAAACCTTCTTTGCTTTTTAGTGTTTTATAAACTGTTGTAAAAGGCGAGGGCTCGCTACTCAACCACCCAGGTATATATTCTGATTGTGTTGAACTGAGTATTTTACCGTTGGGGAGCGTGACGGTGTACTCGGGTTCTTTGATGTAAAGAGGTAATACTTTGGTTAGCTCGATGTTATTATGGACACTGACATCTACAGATGAGGTTGATTTAGTGAATTGTACGCTATAAGCGTTTTGATATGGATTTGTGACAGGAGGGATCAGATAAGGTAGGGGGTATGCACCACCTAAGCCTAAGTCTGTTGATGCAGTAACGAGTTGCCAGTCTTTGTATGCACCGCTTTTAACGGTCCCTCGCTTTAGAACTTCGGGATATCCGAGATCTGTATTGAAGCCAACTTCAGAGCCAAGGTGGTAGAGAAATGAAATATATTGCGCTTCCTGTGCGGTAGGGTTTTGCCAAGCAAAATCTAGCTCAACAACATCATGTGTAACTGTTGAGTGGGTTAATGAAATATCTAGCTCGGGTTGATAGGGTTTTGGTCTGCCCGTTTGATCTGTGGATGTGTTTGATGGTATCGAAAGAGAAGCGCTCGGTGTGAAAGGGCTCTTTGGCTTGTTAGTAAGTAGGTAGCCGTTTATTGCTAAGCTAGCGACGAGCGTGGTGATACCAGTGGCAATAAGAGCGAGTCTTGCCGTTGAAGAAAGTTTCATATTAATGGTGATTATAGTATGTCTCATCTAACGAGGGTAGTCCGCATCCGTGACAGGCAAGAAACTATCGCCTTGGCGAATGACAGGAAGTGGAATGATTTGCGTGCCGGTTGATGTTTCGATGATGGCCCAGTCTTGCTTGGTTGTCGTTGTGACAACGCGGTCAAATCCCCAATAATAACGGTTCTCTGGACTTGCGATCATGCGGCTCGGGTCGGTATAAAGCGTCGTTGTGACATTCTCGGGCTCTTGCCCATTGAGTCCGTATTGGATGATGGCGTGGCTTGTTCCTTCGCGAATGCTCCAGCTCTGTGCGAGGCGAAGAGAATTGGTATGGGATAAAAGCGTTCCTTTTAGGCCAAGCTCTCGAGCGACGGCGAGCGTGATGCGGGCAATGGGAGGATTATCGATCTCCATCGTTTGCCAACGTTCTGGGTCTATCGAGAGCAGATCCCGTATAGTGACGCGGTCGTGAATGTCGGCGAGGTAGGCGGGCAAATAGTGGGACAGGTCAATCGTTGTTACGAGATAGGTGTTCTTGTCTTGGAACTGTTGGGTAACCCAATGTGTCAGTTCATCGATGCTTGAGGTTGCAGCATCCGCTCTGATCGTAAGGGGAGTGATTTGTGCATCAGGCCATCGCGTGGCGACAAAAGGCAAGAGGCCTCGAATGCCATGCTCTCTGGTAAAAACGCTGTCGCGTTTTTCGATGAAGTCAGCATTTGCCGGTGTCGTTGATATTTGAAGTTGATCATAAGTAAAATTTGCCCCCGTCGTGCAGACGGCTGTTCTGCATCCTGAAAAATGGTCAGGAGAGATTAAGATAATGCGCTTCGCGTCTGGTGCGGTGGCAAAAGCCTCGCCGATTTGGCGCACGGGGAGAAAATGGTGCGGAACAAGTAAGATACGTGAGTCGATTTTCGTGGAGGTTGGCGTGATAGAACGCAAACCGTAGTCGATATAATAGTTCGGTTGATCATTGATAGCGATCGTTGTAACGTTGTCTGTCGTCCCAACTACTTGCCTTGAGCTTGTTGAAGGGAGCGTGGGGGCAGGGGGTTTCATTTGGCAGCCAGCCCCTGTAAGCGCGATCATCGCCGATAGGGCAAGGAGTCGTTTCATATGGTATAGAGTGTAGCATGCATGTACTGCCAAAGGACCATTGGCAATGGATCGAATACGCCGCTGCGTTAGCGCGCGAGCATTCGCGTTGTGGGCGTTCAAAATGCGGTTCGGTGATTGTGCGTGACGGCGTGGTGATAGGGGAGGGATTCAATTCGCCTCCTGCTCAGCTTGAAAGTCAGTCACGCTGCGCGCGCAAGCACGAATTAAAAGACGGATTCAAATCCGATCGAACCTGCTGCGTTCATGCCGAGCAACGTGCTGTCATGGACGCGTTGAAACAGCGTTCTGGATTTTTGAAGGGTTCGACGCTCTACTTCGTTCGTTTAGATGATCACGATCAGCCGCAGCCATCAGGAAAGCCGTATTGCACGATTTGTAGCAAGATGGCGCTTGATGCAGATATTGGTTGGTTTGTGCTTTGGCATGGCGGTGACGAGATTACGGCGTACGAAACCGAAGAATATAACGATCTATCGTTTGCTTACCCACTATGAAAAGAACGCTTTTTGTTGCACTGATCTCGGTAATTATTATCACGGGCATTGGCCTTATCTCGTGGGTCGCTGCTCCCATCGTGCAAGACTATGTCTCGATTACGCGATGTGATGAACGTGGTGGTGTTTGGATGGATGATGTTGGTCGATGTGTCGTCACAAGCCAGCCAGCGGTGCCTGCGGGCACGACGAAGCCAGGGTTAAGCCTTGTTCATGAGCTAGACCTTCCAAAACCGCCTGTTACTTCTACCGTGCCTGAGATCCCAAAGGTGACAAGTACGCCGGTGATCATAAAAGATAAAAAACCACCGCAATTCGTGAATCTCGCTTTTGATGGTTCGCGTTCTTTAGATTTTTGGAACGAGTCTCGTGAATTCGCAAAAACAATGACGGCTCAAGGCAAGCCATTACGTTTTACCTACTTCATTAGCGGCGTCTATTTTTTAACGCCAAAGGATCGTATGCGCTATTTGTCGCCTGCGCATTCAACGGGGACATCGGCTATCGGTTGGGGTATCTCAGCCAAAGATATTGAAGCACGTATCAATCAAGTTAATCTCGCATCTGCTGAAGGTCATGAAATTGGCTCACATGCAAACGGTCATTTTGACGGCACCAAATGGACGCGAGAGCAATGGGATTCAGAGCTATCACAGTTTGCAGAATTTGCACCGAAGATGAGCTATGCTGGTTTTAGGGCGCCAGAGCTTGGACGCAACGCTGATATGTTTGAAGCATTAAAGACTGCAGGGTATCGGTACGATACAAGCGATGTTGGCAAGGCGACCGAATGGCCTAAAAAACTGAAGAATGGCTTATGGGAGTTTCCGCTTGCAAGCATTTATTATGCGAGCTCGAGCTCTAGACTCCTTTCGATGGACTATAACTTCTTCTATAAACAAACCGCCGCCAAGGAAGTATTGAAAAAAGGCACACCCGAATGGGACACGGCATATAACGATGTCCTTCAATCCTATCGCCGTTACTTTAACGATAATTATGATGGCAAACGCGCACCAATCTCTATCGGCCACCACTTTTCACTTTGGAATGACAGCCTCTATTGGGATGCGATGAAACAATTTGCCTTTGAAGTTTGTGGGATGGAAGAGGTGAAATGCACAACATTCTCTGAGCTCGCGGATTATTTGGATGAGAACGCGAAATAAAGCCTTCGCCTCATCGCACCCCCCCTACCCCCGGCAGCCACATATATTGGGTGTATAGTATGTGTCTACCGACCCCTTCCCACATCTGGGAAGGGGTTTGTGGCTTCATCAGAAGTTCTGAATCTGAAGGTAAGAAAAAACCCCTTCCACAAACGTGGGAAGGGGTGGTTTTTT
>CALMET010000067.1 GCA_937863195.1 uncultured bacterium | reverse complement strand
CGTATCCGCTTCGTGCAGGGCGACGATGGCCGCAAGCCCGAGGCTATCAGCGACTTCGCGCGCGACGAGTTTGATCTTGCGATCACCTTCGAGTGTCGCCGCTTGAACTAAACGATCGCGAGTTTTCTTACTGGCAGATTTAGGAGTGATGAAATTTTCGACATAGAGCCTAAAGCCGTCTTCGGTCGGGATACGTCCGCCGGAGGTATGGGTTTGCTGCAGCAAGCCCGCCTCGTCGAGAGCAGAGAACCAATTGCGCACCGTGGCCGAGCTCACTTCTAACCCATGACGCTGAACAAGCGCCTGAGACCCGACGGGTTCGGCGCTGGCAATATATTCTTCGGTCACGAGCTTAAGGAGCTGAAGGAGTTTGGCGTCCATGTATTGAAGTAGCACTCTCAAGTGCTGAGTGCTAATGTAACTATAAAGCCTGTCCGCAACCTGGTCAAGGCTGCGAACCCACCGCCCGCATTGTGTTTTTGGATGGGCACCTCCCTTGTTCCAAGGGAGGACTGAAACTGAAGCGATCTCCCTTGAATACAAGGGAGATGCCTAACACTATCTCGGCAAACAAACGCAGGCAGAGGGTTCGCAGCCTTGACACCGTTCTCTGGTTCATGGAACGGGGTATATCGCTATGCAATACAAAATCACCGATCGTCGCCTCAAAGAACGCCGACGCGAATTAAGAAAAAACGCCACCAACGAAGAACGAGAGCTTTGGCATTATCTACGCGGACGAAAGCTGGGCGGGTACAAATTCTTGCGCCAATTCAGCATCAATCGCTTTATTATGGATTTCTATTGCGCTCAATACCGTATCGCTATTGAGATCGACGGTTCGCAGCATGCCACCGACCAAGGAACTACTTACGATTCAGAACGAACAGCCATACTTTCTGAATTTGGTGTTACAATTATCCGTTTCACGAATGACGATATCAATAAACGCATCGGGCACGTACTAAAAACAATTACTGACACTCTAGATGTCAGTTCTCCCTCGAAGAAGGGAGATGCCCAACCGAATCTCAGTAACTAAATGCGGGCAGAGGGTTCGCAGAGGTATTTCTTCGCAATCCCCTTTTGCCCCACCTCTTGAAACCCAGGCAACATGAAGGCAAATGAAATAACCTCAATCTCTTTGATCGCTTTTTCTTTTAGCATTTTTGAGACATCCTGCATGATCGGATCGAGTCCGAAAATAAAGACTTTGGTGACGCCGCTGAAATCAGCGGTAAAGAGATTTTTCCAGTAGACCTTGGCTTTTGGATAGTTACGTAGGCGCCATTTTGTAATCAAAACCAGCAGCGGATTCAATTCGTAGCCAATGACGGTCGCGCCACGCTTAACGCAAGCAAGCAGAATCTTGCCATCACCAGAACCAAGATCAATCACAGTGTCTTTATCGCTAATATCGACAAGCGTAAACGCATCATCAATATCACGCTTGCGTACCGGAAAGTACGGCGCACCAACGCCGACACCGGCGACATAGCGCAAAATGAGATAGAAAAAACACAATGACAAAACCAGCTTCAACCAGGTCCAGAGATAAAAAAGAGCGAGTTCAGACATGGGATTATTCGTAACGCAAAGCCTCCATCGGACTTAGTTTGGCCGCGCGGCGTGCAGGAAAGAACCCGAAGACGATACCAATAATCGCTGATACCGAGAACGACAAGATAATCGCATCGGTTGGAAAGTCATATGACCAACCGGCTTGGTAACTCGCGAGAGCGGTGATACCTAAGAACGAAAACACCACACCGAGAGCGATGCCAATCAAACCTCCGAGCGCGGTCACGACGATGGCTTCTGCTAAGAATTGTTTAAGGATATCAGCAGGCCGTGCTCCGATCGCCTTACGCAAACCAATTTCAGAAGTACGCTCGGTCACGGTCACGTACATAATATTCATGATACCGATACCACCGACGAGCAACGAGATCGCGGCGATCGAACCAAGTAAGACCTGCAAAATCAACCCAATTTGACCGGCGCTCTGTGCAGCGTCAGCTTGGGCGCCGAGACGAAAATCATCTTTCGCTAAATCATCATTTGGATTATCGATATTGTGATTATCGCGCAGCACATCACGAATACGATCTTTTGCCTCATTGATTGAAAGATCGGTTTTCATCGCGATAAAATCCACATTTTTGCGGTTGTACGCGTCCATGGCCGTTGATACTGGGATGTAGACTTGATCATCCACATTGGTGAAGAAACGTGTACCGCCTTTTTCCATCACACCGATCACGCGGTAATTACGCTTACCAATTCTCACCGACTTACCAATTGGTTCGGTGTTCGGAAAAAGATCTAGCGCGACAGCGCGACCCAATACCACAACTCGCGCACGACCATCAACATCACTCGCTTCAACAAAGCGCCCAGTCTCTGGACGATCAGGGTAAATATCTAAAGACGCTTCGGTGACACCATTTAATGAGACGCGCCGAGATGAGCCTTCAAAGGTGGCTAAATCAGACTGTACGATAAAGGGTTCGACGATTCTGAGCCAAGACTGATCGTCAAGTTTTTCAACATCTTTATCGGTTAGTGACTTCTTTTGAGTAGGGCTTGGTGGACCTCCACTTTCAGCTCCGCGGCCATTTTGAGCAAAGATCATGTCTGAACTAAATGAGCTGGCGATTTGATTCAATAAAAAACGCTCAGCCGCTTGGCCAATCGACAACATCAAGATCACCGACATGATACCGATGACGAGACCGAGCATAGTCAAAACAGTCCGACTCTTATTACGAGTAAGACTTGAGAATGCCATTGGCAAAATATCGCGCAATTTCATATTAGTCCCTTCTTAAGGCCTCAATAGGGCGCAATTTAGATGCCTGTTTTGCTGGCGCATAGCCGAACAAGATGCCGACACCTGCCGACACAAAGAATCCGAGCATGACACCACTCGTTGAAACGCTAAACGTCCAACCGTCTTGAACGCTGGCGATCGCCTGAATGGCGAGCCAGGTCACGCCGATACCACAAAGGACGCCGATAATCCCTCCAATGACTGTTAAACAAATAGCTTCAGCTAAAAATTGTCCCAGAACGTCACGGTTTTTTGCCCCAAGTGCTTTACGCAAACCGATTTCACGAGTGCGTTCGGTGACGCTGACATACATGATATTCATAATACCAATACCACCAACGAGCAACGAAATAGCTGCGACAGATGAGAGAAAGATACTCAAAATATCCGTAATCTGTGATACGGACTCGACCGACTCATCCATGGTCTCCATAAAAAAATCATCGTCATCACCTTCGCGCAAACGATGCTGGTCACGCATAATATCCGTAACGCGCGCGACGGTTTCGTTTTGAGAAATTCCGTCTGGCTGAATGATGACATAGGTCATAAATCTCTGGCCGTAAAGATCCATTGCGGCAGTTACCGGCATATAGACGGATTTATCAAGATCCGTAAACGCACGCGAACCAGACTCGGTCACAACGCCAATCACGCGAAAGTTTTGATTGTTAATCTTTACCGAATTGCCAACAGCCGTATCATCGCCAAAAATCGTTTTTGCCACCTCATACCCTAAGACGACGGATTTATTGCGACTTTCTACCTGTGACATGTCAAAAAAGCCCCCTTCATCGAAGGCTAGATCATATAGAAGCGCCTCATCAGGAAACGTTCCTGTTACTTGCACGGTGATGTCTTCGCCGCGGCCAGTCGCGAGGTCAGTTGTGATGATGAGTGGTAAGACGTATTTGATCCAAGGCTGTTCATCGAGTTTTTTACCATCTGCATAGGTGAGCGAAGGCGTTGCAAAAGCTTGTTCAGGCGAATTTGCGAGCTCTTTATTACCGCTTTGCAAAAAGATAATGTCGGTACCAAGCGAATTGATTTGACCAAGAATAGAGCGCTGTGCCGCCTCACCGATCGAGAGCACAACAATCACCGAGAGAATACCAATAACGATACCGAGCATGGTAAGCGCGGTACGACCTTTGTTGCGCGTCAGGCTTTGGACTGCGCTTTGCAAAAGATCTCGGCGTTCGATGGCTATTACGCAAAATTGGCATCGTGATCAA
>CALMET010000066.1 GCA_937863195.1 uncultured bacterium | reverse complement strand
ACACTGAAAGAAAAGAGGGGCTTGCGGCGTAATGGTATTTGTAGAAGAATCACTCCTATTATGACTATGAATCGAAACCATCTTGCCATCGCCTTTGGCCTTATCCTTGTTCTTGGTGCGGGTTATATTATTTACGCTGGTCGTCCGGTGATGAATATGCCAGAACAGCAGGTGCCCGTTGTTACGCCTCCAGTCGTTACTCCAACAACGACTCCTGTAGTGGCTGCGACGACGACTGAGCCTGTCGCAACGTCGACAGCTGCCGTCACTGAAGAAAAACCTGCAACGACAACAACGCCGACACCTGCAACCGAGCCGGTGAAACCAAAAGGTGTTTACTCGATGGCGGATGTGCAGGCACATGCTACGGTTAACGATTGTTGGACCACAATCAACGGAGGTGTCTACGATCTCACGACCTGGGTAAGCCGCCATCCTGGTGGTGAGAATCCGATTGCGAGACTTTGTGGTACCGATGGAGGCGCGAACTTCAACCGTAAACACGGTTCAACGAAGAACGCTCAAGCTGCCCTCGTTCTGCTCAAAATCGGGACACTTGAATAAGATATGACGCTCTCGCTCGCATCGCGCGTTCTATTGCGTTGGTCATGGGTGGCATTGTTCTTCTGGTTCGGATCCCGACAACTCATAAACTCATCTGACTGGGTCGGATTCTTGCCTGAGTTCACGGGTTATCTACCGATCCCGGGTGAAATGTTGGTGCAGTTGAATGGATTGTTTGAAATCGTTCTTGCTGTCGCGTTGCTCTTTGGTGTTTATACGAGAGTGAGTGCTGCGCTATTAGCCGTTCATCTCATGGGTATCGCAGTTGTCGCCGGTGGCGCCATCGGCGTGCGTGACGCGGCGCTTGCCATGGTGGGCTTCGCTATCGCCCTTGATACGCCAGATGCATGGACTATGGATGCGAAACAGAAAAAGCAAAAAGCCGTCGTTTAGACGGCTTTTTTGAAGGTGATTTTGAATACTGGTTCGTACTTCACGTCGTTTTCGTCCATGAGGTCGAGGCTTTGGCCTTTCATGAGCATGGTGAGCGAAAGGTCGGTTAAGAGCATTTCGTCAGATTTGACGTCGATCGCGATCTTTTCAAGCTGCTCGAGTTCTTTGGTGAAGTCCGAGCGAATCTCGTTTTCGATGCGCGTCTTTTTTACTTTTAATTCTTTTAACTCCTCAAGAACATCTTGATAGGGTTTAGACTGAGCGAGCACGTCCTTAAAAATAACATTTACCTTTCTCTTTTCATCTTTCTTGGCACGAATGCGCGCGTGGATCTCTTGGAGTTTGGACATAGGGGATCAAGTGGCAGGAGTATAGCATATCAAAAACCACCCGGGCTGTGGGTGGTTCAGGTGACTTGCAGAAGCCAAGGTTTTTGGCGGCATTCTGCTTCGAGATCGCGGGTACGACGCCCGCGAAAGCCACGACGATACGCGTCATTCGAGGTGCGTTGTTTGGACACGCGCCGCCAAAAAGGCCGGGCGCGGATTTCTTCGCTCGGATCTTTGAAGAAGCCGAAACGGAAGAATTTTTCACTGAGATCGTCGTGTACCTTGGACTTGATGCCCATACGCCAGGCCGCTTCGGCAATGCGTTCGCAGCAATCGTCGGCGTGAAATCCCATGACGGCCAAGCGCGAGATCTCGCCTAGTGTTGCGACCATGGTCGTGGCATCGGGGTAGAGTACTTCGTCGCAATGTCGTTTGAACGACACGGGTACGGTGACAATAGTGTCCTCGTCGTGAATGGGTGCATGGGGCCAGAGCAAAGAACGATCCGGCACTGAGACATCATCTTCACGGTAGAAGAGCGCCCAGGCGACCTTGTAGCCGTGTTGGCGATAGCGCAGGTTGATGACACGATCGAGTGTCTCGCCGCGTTCTTGCTGGTCGAAGGTGCGGCCCCGACGCGTCAGGGCGTCTACATAGGGGCTGATAGGATAGAGGAAAATAGCGGTTTTCATGCCGACCTCCCGCTGAAAATTAGCCCGGCAGGCGAGGAGCGTCAACGTATTGGCGATTTGGTCGTTTTGCGTTAAACTGGCTTTATGGAGATTTTAAAAGGTGAAGACTACGCTGGTGAGACCTTTGAAGGATTAATAATAAGCGGTCTTGATGCACGCGAGGCCACTTTTTCAGATTGCACCTTCACGAAGTGCCGCTTTGATAAAGCGGATTTTTCTGGAGCAAACTTTTCAGATTGCACCTTTGAAAGCTGTGAGCTCAGCTTGCCGGATTTTTACCGGGCCAGCTTGAATGGGACGAAATTTAACGACAGTAAACTCGTTGGCGCAGATTTCATGAAATGTAATGCAAAATTCTTTGACGTGGCTTTTGATGGCTGCTTGATTGATACGTGTAATTTTTCCGCGCTCAAACTCAAGCGTATCCC
>CALMET010000065.1 GCA_937863195.1 uncultured bacterium | reverse complement strand
ATGGCCGACGCCCTGAGCGTGAGTTCGCGGTAACCTCCGCTGTTAAAGAACAGAAAAAACCGCGCTTGTAATACAATAAAATACCCTTTTCGTCAACCCTTCTCGGTTGCTACTCAGGTAATAGCTTGCCTTTGCTGATTTTAACCTTTTTACCGATAAGTCCTTCATGATGTTTTGCAAGACGCAAAACAGGAATTCGAGACTCGCGGGCGAGAATGGCCAAATGTGATAAGGAGCTACCCACCATGGTCACGATGCCTTTTACCGCTGGTAAATATTCAGCAAGATCAGGGGTAAGAGTCTCAACAAAAAGAATAGGCTCTTCAACCGTGTTCAGTGACTCTTTTTGAATCAAGGTCCCAATTGCTTCGCCCTCTGATAGCATCTCATCTGTATAAGAACGTTTGGACGCCGTTGAAAGACGTCTTGGCAGCATGACATCTCGTTTCATTTGAGGTGCGATCAGTGTCTTTGGTTGATGAACTCGCACCGTCTCACGTAGCACGTTCATAAGTTGAATCGCATACCAACGACCGTATTCGCGAATCACGTCTGCTTGAAAAGCTTGATATTGATATTGCTCAGATACGGTTCTTATCGTCGTCCCATCCCCCGCTATGTCAAAAACACGAGGGTGAAATACGGTCTGATCGTAGAGCGAAAAGCTGTTACCAATAAGATCTGTTGGAGGCGTAATCTGTTCATCGGTTGTTAGTTTAAATGTGACTGATGGCCCCGAAGTTAATGCCTTCAATCCAAACTGCGCACTTGCCTCTAAACTTGATGCAACGATATTCGCCGCAAAGACAAGCTCATATTCTCGTAAAACAAACTCTTGAGCTTCATGAATATCTAAAAACGTTGGCGCGCTGAACAAGGTAATTTTTTCTTTTAACGAAAGCAACGTTTGTTTATAGCACTTTTTTGCGGATGAATGTCGTATTTGGTTGAAGATACTTCGCCAACCTTTTTGAAAGAGGCGTTGTTCTTTTTTACTATCACAAAAAACGGAATCACCTATAACCGTAAGAGGATTTTCAACTCTGCCCTTCATCCCTAATCGCGCATACGCTTTTTCAACCGGTCCATTTGGTGCAAATAATGACCCTAGCAATTCAACCATGAATGGTTCAGCGTTTGGTGCTAATTCGGTATAGCCATTTTGCACGAACTCATAATCAACTTGGGGTAATGATTTTTCAATCCGCTCAAGTGCTGTAGCTTCTCTAGTAGAAAGTGTCGTGATTGGACGGGCTTGAAGAATGAATAACTCTCCTTTCTCAATACTCCATTCAATGTCTTGAGGATGACCAAAAAGACTCTCGATCTCTAAAGCGATCTTTGCCAAGCTCGGCAATGGCGCATCTCGTCTGCGTGAGAGATAGGTTGAATCCGCGTCACGGTGGCCAGAGACTAGTCCTTCACCAAAGCCCGTCACCTCATCAATCTGAAGACAGAAAGGATCAAAAGGAGAACGTGTAAATACCACACCGGATTTTTCTGGCGATAAACAACGCTGAATTATTATTGATTGCTTCATCTGTGGCGCCCGGCGAGCATTCTCAGCGATCACCTCTTTTATCGTCGAGAGGAGGTTTTTTGCATCAACAGGTAAAACGGTTACGAATTGTCCTGCCATTGAACTTGTTGAACTATCTTCGCCAGATAACGCCGAACGCACGGCATAGGGACCATTGCCAACAACCTGCTGAATACGTGCTGCATCCTCATCTGAAATCTCCCCTACTTTCATAACGAGAGTGACCTCATCAAAACCAATAACAACAAAAGGCGGCACGTGAAACCCGCGATTCGCGAGCGCCGCTAACGCATACGCCTTTTTACCGCAGTTCTGTTCGGTGCATTGCTCAATGATCAAGAACATAGATCAGCGAATATCATACGCACCTTTCACGTCATAACCGCTAGTATCGAGCATTTGCGCAATGAGTTTTGCTCCGAAACAATCGGTATACTCTTGGCAAATAACAATGACAGACTTGTCTTTTGGGATACTCTCGAGCACCTTTTTTACCTCAATATCTGTCGTTGAAAAAAGAGGTAATACCCTATCGCTCGGCATCTTTATCGCCGCTTGCAAGAATGGCTCGCTCGCATCAATCGTGATGGTATTCGCCTTGTTCAACGCATCAAAATCTTTGCGGTATTGAATTCGTGCATACGTTGGATAGGCATCCCAGAAACGATACTTGCCAATCCATTTACCTTGAAAATCCTCAACCCAGCCTTTTACGCCGTCTTCAAGCGCATAGGCGTCATAGCCTTTTTCACGAAGGGCATGTGCAACCTCGCTCCCCCGTCCACCCGAAAAACAGAAAACAACGATTGGCTTATCTATAGGTAAATATTTTTCTGGGTGCGCGATCACGTCTGCCTGCCTTGCATGAATACTGTCTGGAAAATGTCCGTAAGAATACTCGAGATCCTCACGAGCATCGAGAACAGCGTAGTCTTTGTTTTCTTTTTGCCAAAGATTGAAGGTCGCATTTGAGATCGATAATGGCTTGCGATTAACCGTTTCAACAATATCGATCTTTTTTGATGCCACCGAAGATACGAGCTTTAGCTTTACTGGCCGACCCTGATAGAAAACAATGTCTTGTGTCACGTCATAGAGCGTCAATGAGCCCTCTTCACGCAAACCCACAACCAATGAACGGCGACTATCTGAAACCGATGTCATTTGAAAAATATGTACGTGAATCACGTCTTGGTACCAAGAAAGCAATTCAGCTTCGCTTTTTGTTGCCCCAGTCATGGCAATAGCGGCACTCATCTGTTTTTTCTCGAGCATCTCGTAATAGTTAGCGACAAATTGGCTATTCTCATCTTGTGGGATCGGTGAGAATGGGATGCCGTATGCCGAAGCTACGCCCTGCGTAGACTCATCGTATTTGGCCTCAAGCTGCTTCACGAGCGCTTCTTCGGCCGCCTTATACGCCTCATACTCTTCTTGCTCTGTCGCTTGCACCTGCGGTGTCGTAGTTGTGTAGACGCCCTTATCTACAATCACCGGAGCAGGACTCTTACTTAAGACAAACCAAACGGCCCCAAAACCCGAAAGCAAAAGCAGAACAACAATACCCCCGACAAATATCCAAGCATTGCGACCAAGTTTGTGAAAACGGGCAAAAAGCCCCGTAAAAAAACTTGCGGTAATAGCAAAGAGAAGTCCAAAAAGTTGAAGGCCTTGCGTGATGGCATTCACGACCAGCTCTGGCGCAGGGATAGCGTAAACATCCTCGGGTAACACGATACCCAGTGCTACCAAACAGAGTGTAATGACTTGCAAATAGCCCATAGCATCTGATTATACACCTCCACGCTGCCGATGCAGCATCTCGGCCTGATTAGCAAAAACCTTCAATAACGAAACGTCGATTTCAGGAATCTGATTTTCATCCAAAATAAGCAGCAAAAATGCTTTGGATGCATTACCTCCTTCTGAAGGGATCACGAGCAATTCTTTGCCGTCTTCAGCTGCAATAAACGCGTGACTCACTCCGCGCGCTGGGACAGCGAGGAGATCTTTATTTGAGACTTTAAAGACGAATTGATTGCCGGTGACATGAGCGTGCTCGGTCTCAGTGCGTAGCGCCACCGTATCAACGATACGTAGCAAACACGCCTTTGCACCAACCGACGCACTCGCATGGGTGACAAGCGCTTGATATAAATCTTTTGGCCAACCTTTGCCTCGCATAAAGTTGAGCGAGGTTTGATTTGAAACTTTTTTCAGCAATTCGATTTTGCGATTTACCGAACCAATATACGCATAAGACTCGATCAGCTCTTTTTTGGTTTTTTCGTGATTGTGCTGGACTTCGCTTACTTCTCCTGTTTGCTCTTCCATCAGACGGCCATAGGAGAGAAAAACCCATAAGCCCACCATACCAAAGAGAAAGATCGTCGCTTCTTCCATCGCCGTTTCTGTGAGTCCGAAGCGGCCTTGGGTGTGCAAGGTGGGCGCAAATACGGCCAATGCAAAACAAACAAGGTAAACCACGACCATCCACGCAAATCGCCAAGAACGGCTTCTCATGACTCAGAGTCTACTCGCAAGCCCTCAATGAATCCACCCCCAAGGCACTCATCACCAGCATAAAGCACGGCGGACTGTCCAGGCGCTAATGCCCAAACAGGCTCAACAAAACGTAAGCGCCAGTATTCACCCTCTTTTTCGATCGTGCATGCCATCGGTGTCTGGCGGTAGCGGATGGCACAGCTTACCTCCGTTCGCGCCGAATCATCCCCTGCCCCTTCTTTGGGAAAGAAGGGCGATGGAATCCAATGCACATTGCGGAGGAGGGCTTCGGAGGAGTACATGAGCGGATCTTCACGATCATTCACGACGATGAGCTCGTTTTTAGTGAGACGCTTTTTTGCCACGTACCAGCTTTTGCTTTCTTTGGTCACAAATAAGCCATGACGTTGGCCGATGGTATAAGCATCAAGACCGTCATGTTCGCCAAGTTTTTTGCCATCTTTATCAACAATAGCACCAGGGTGTGCTTCATTTTTTTTGCGCAAGAACTCATGAAAATCAATTTTGCCAACAAAACAAATCCCCTGGCTATCAGGTTTTTGCGCTGTTGGAAGTGCATACTTCGTCGCGAGATCGCGAACTTCACTCTTCTGCAAATGACCGATCGGAAACGCGGATTGCTTTAAGGCCTCTTGCGAAACACGATGCAAGAAATAGGTTTGGTCTTTATTATCGTCCGCGCCTTTTAAGAGGTGCGCGGCGCCGTCAGCGTCCTCACTCAAACGAGCATAGTGACCTGTGGCGATATAGTCGAAACCAAGCTCTTTGGCTTTTTCAAAAAACAAACCAAATTTAATTTCTTCATTACAAAGCACGTCTGGGTTTGGTGTGATGCCGTCAGCGTATTCGGCGAACATGCGATTAATGACACGTTCGCGATAGGTCTCTTCAAAATCAAAGGTGTGTAATGGGATGCCGAGCTTGGCGGCAACGCGAATCGCGTCACGACGCTCCCCTCTCCATTGGCATTCGCCCGTCCACAAATCTACGGAGTCGGACCAATTCTTAATAAAACCCCCTTCAACAATACAACCGTGTTCGACCAATAATGCCGCCGAGACACTCGAATCCACCCCGCCGGACATACCGACGAGGACGCGAGCGCCTTTAGGCGGCAAACGGTTCTCTAACATAGGGGACATCTACGCTTCTTTGCTTAATACTTTGTGCTGCTTTTTTGCCCGATTAATACGTGTTGCTTCGAGGCCTTGATGGGTCACGCCATTTGATTCTTCAACAGCGAGCTGACCACAGGCGGCATCAATATCTTCACCAAAAGTGACGCGATGCGTCGCAGGCACGCCACGATCATGTAACCAACGCACGAACTCGATGCGATTTTCTTTGTTCGTTGCATCAAAAGATTCAGTTGGATGGAACTTGATCACGTTCACATGTACCAAGCGATAATCTGGACCAAGAATATCAGCGAGCGCATTAGCCTCTTCGAATGAATCGTTAATGCCCTTCAAGAGAAGATATTCGAACATGACTTTACGATTTGTCTTCTCCATATACGTACGCACCGCCGTGAGAAGTTTTTCAAGATTATACGGTGTATTTACCGGCATGAACTTATTGCGGGTTTCATCAGTGCCGGCATGAATAGAGATCGCGAGGTTTACTTGAAAATCTTCGTCAGCCAATTTCAAAATCGCTGGCACAATGCCACAGGTTGAAATACTCATGTGACGCGCACCGAGATTGAAGCCTTCATGATCATTCAATACTCGCAATGCTTTCATGACATTGTCGTAGTTATGAAACGGTTCGCCCATCCCCATCAAAACAAGGACGGTGACATTTTTGCCCTTGTCTTCTTTTTTCAACCAACGAGCAAAGTACATCACCTGCTCATAAATTTCAGACGACGTGAGATTGCGTGTGAGTCCCATGGTGCCGGTGGCGCAAAAGGCACAGGCCATCGCACAACCAACTTGTGATGAAACACAAACCGTATTTCGACCATCTTCGTGGCGCATTAAAACCGCTTCGATTTTTTGGCCATCGTGACATTCAAAAAGCGTCTTCACGGTATCGCCATGAGGGGCTGCAAGGGTGCGCACCGGCTTCAAGGTGTCCCATGGTGCTACTTCAACACAAGCCTCGCGTAGAGGCTTGCTGTAGGTCGTGACAGCCTCCCAGCTATCGGCGAGTTCGACAAAATAGGCCTGTTTAGCCTGCTTGAGGCGAAAGGCAGGTTCTTTGCGCTCTTTGAGAAGCGTTTCGAGAGCGTGGATGTCCATAAAAAATGGCTTTGTTTGTATCAAAATATAAGCACATTGTCAATCAGTCGCTCCGTCCCCTATTCAAGCTCAATCAACTTCGCCCAGGTATTTGGACCGACTTGGCCGTAACCCGCGACACCGGCTTTAGCGATGCCATATTTTTCTTGAAATTTTTTGACGGATGCGAGGGTGAGGGGGCCGAAGTATCCCGTGATACGTCCATCGGCATAGACAGTTTTATCTTTGGCGAGAATCCGTTGAACGCGAGAGACGTCGGCGTCCGTCATCCCTAAAGAGAGTCTTTTACCGGCTGGAAGCTTTGGATTTTTGAACGCCTCTTCTTGCGTCCAGGCCCAGGCGGCCATGCGTTTAACGCTATTAAACGAACCTTGTTTTGTTGGCGCACCAAGAACGACAACGATCACGTCTTTTTTTGGATCACGTACCCCATTCGCGCCAACAGGCTGAACTTCAGCAGCGAGGTTATACATAGACTCATAGAGAAAACCCGTCTTAGCACCAACCATCCAGATACTTGGATCATCGACGAGATCAGCATTCGTTGTATTGTAAGTGCGCTTTACGCCCGAGGTTGCCAAGGTATATTGATGTGTTTTTGCCGCTGACGCAGAACGGATGTCGGCAGACTGAAAAGCCGCTTTGGCAATTTTTGCCATATCGGCCGCCGTGGTCATATTGTTTTCATTCATCCCCGTTGGCTCAAAAAAGGTCGACTGCGTTGCTCCAAGCGCTTTGGCTTTTGTGTTCATTTGTTGTGCGAAGGCTTTTTGCGTGAGCCCTGTCGAACGCGCAACAACATTCATGGCATTGTTCACACTGGCGCCCATGGCGGCATTAAACCAATCACGTACTGAGAGACGTGTACCAACCTCTACGCGCAAGCGTCCGCCGCCAACTTCATCAGCCTGTACACTGCGCACACCCGTTGTCCATGAAGGGCGCTTATCTAAAAAGACCAAGCCTGCAACAAGCTTACTTAAACTTGCCGCGACATGCGGCTTGTCTGGTTTAAAACTATAGAGCGTTTTATTTGTTGACGGCACATAAATGATGGCCGCCGCATATTCATCAGGGACGGGTTGGTAGGCCTGTGCCGAACCAGGCAAAAGTACCACGCTTGCAAGCGCTACCGTAAAAAGTGACAAGCGGGTACTCATGCGAATCATACTCATTGAACGATAGCGATCGGCGTGCCGATTTCAGACCATTCGTAAAGTCGCTTTGCCGCACCAATACCAAGACGAATACAGCCGTGGCTCACAGGGATACCAAGATGGTTTTCACCTTCTTTTTTGCCACCTGGCCATTCAGGTAATTCGTGAAGTCCATGGCCACGCGTCGTGAAAGCCATCCAATAAGGCATCCAGAGCTTTGATGCACGCGACCACGCGCGTGGATGTTTGTTTAGTACCTTATAATTACCCGTCGGCGTACGCATACCTGCTTTACCGGACGAAATTCTGTGCTCAGCAATTATCACGCCACTCATACGTTGTTGAAGCTTTTGTTCGCTCAAATCAACGTGGATCGTCTTCTCTAGTCGAATAGCTTCGGTGGACGTCGGAGAAAAACCCGCCCAAATTTCTTGACCATCGGTAAAACCGTCTCCATCGGTGTCGGCGATGTTTACGTCGGTACCAAAACGTAACTCAACCGTATTTGAGATGCCATCGCCGTCAGCATCGGCAATAGGTGTTGCGGCTTGTACCGAAGTAAAGACCGCAAAACCGGCAAAAGCCACCAGGGCTAAACTAAGCCACAAAGAGGACGACGAGGGCGAGCGCATAGCGATAGAAGACAAATGGGACATAAGAATCCTTCACAACATACCTTAAAAGCAAGCGGATGGCGAAAACGCCTGTGGCCGCAGCGGTCACAAAGCCCACGGCGAGCTTAAGGGGATGGTCTATATTCCCGTGCAGAATAAGCTTTAATAAGCCATATCCGCCCGCTGCTGCCGTCACCGGAATACTAACAAAAAACGAGAACTTTGCCGCCAGGGCACGCGGCATCCCTGACAAGAGTCCGGCGGTGATTGTAATACCAGAACGACTCGTACCTGGTAGCAATGCGAGTGGCTGCGAAAATGCCACCGACAGCGCTTGCCTCCAACTGATTTTCGTAGTGAGTATCGAAGCCTCTGGTGCGATCTTGGCGCGCGAGTCCGCATACCAAAGCACCGTTGCCCAAACAACCAGATCAAAAGCGATCAAGGTGGCATTGCGCGCTGTTGATTCGAGCCAGTCATTCAAAAAATACCCAAGCACCAAAGCTGGTAAAGCCGCTACAGCGATCTTCAAAATTAAATCACGTGCATGTCCTTGTACCGGTTTTGCTGAACCGGGAGCAAAGGCATTTTTTGCCAAACCAACTAATTCAGACCAAAAACACCAAAGCAAAGCCATCAGCGTGCCAAGATGCAGAATCACATCAAAAGCCAAGCCCTGATCTTCCCAGCGTAAAAGTTTTGGGACAAGAATCAGGTGACCGCTCGACGAAATAGGTAAAAACTCTGCCAAGCCTTGCACGGCGCCTAGCACAAAGCCTTGTAGAATCTCCGTAAACATCATCATAAGCTTAATCAAACTTCACACGGTTGCCCGGTGTCATGGTTGAGTGTTTCACTGGTATTTGCGAAGAACTTGGTGGGGCTGAATGCGTTGACGAGAAAGGACGGTCTTCGCGGTTTTTATTGCGACGACGGCGATTTTTGCGTTTTGCATCGAGAGCTGGCTGCGTGATCAACGAAGAGACGGC
>CALMET010000064.1 GCA_937863195.1 uncultured bacterium | reverse complement strand
TGATCGATGTCATAAAGAAGGTTCGTTTTTGATGGCGACGCGAAGTTTTGCACTGCGCGATCGCGGATTGGCAGAAAGTTCTGCGTCACTAGGCACAAGGGGTTTTTTGTACACGTTGGTCCATTTCACTTCGTCTTTGAGCGCGAGCTTGACCACGCGGTCTTCGATGGAGTGAAACGAGATGATCGCGAACCGGCCATTAGGGGCAAGAATGCTATACGCACTCTCGATGGCCTGCTTGAGCGATTGGATCTCGTCATTTACCGCCATGCGCAAGGCTTGAAAGGTTCTTGTCGCGGGATGAATGCGTCCTTGTTCGTAGTGTCCGGGGACCGCGGCCTTGATGATGCCGGCAAGTTCGATCGTACGGGTGATGCGGGACACGCGGCGCGCGTCGGCAATCGCCGTAGCGATTCTGAAGGCGAATTTTTCTTCGCCGAAATTGCGGATCATCTCAGTTAACTCGGTCACCTTCCACGTATTGACGATGTCTGCGGCGGTGAGGCCGTCTTCATTCGCCTTTGGACCAAGGCGCATATCAAGCGGTCCCTCGAGTTGAAAGGACAAGCCTTTTTTCGGGTCTGAGATCTCATCAGAGGAGAAACCGAGATCGAGCAGAATACCGTCAACCGAGTTCACACCAATCGCACGCAAGCTATCAGCCATGGTACGAAAGTTCGCATCAATCCCCTGCCAACGATCGCCGTATTCGGCAAGCGTTTCTTTGGCTCTCGAAAGAGCTTGAGGATCAACATCGAACGAGTACACGCGGCCATTTGGCGCCGAGAGCTTAAGCAGTTCACGGGTATGCGTGGCACCGCCGAGCGTCCCGTCGACATAGGTACCGCCATTGTGAGGTTCGAGGCCAAGCATGGTCTCTTCGAGCATCACAGCGATATGGACTGAAGCGCTCATACGCCAAGATTGGTTAAACGTTCTGCAATCGCATTGCCTTGGTCCTCCGTTTGGCGGGCATAGGCTTCGTAAGCATCTTCGTCCCAAATTTCGAGACGATTATACAAACCAGCGACAACAACGTTTTTCTGCAACCCTGAATAGGTACGCAGATATTCTGGCAAAAGCACGCGTCCAGCCTTGTCGACTTCAGCCTCCATGGCACCAGCAAGCATCAAACGTGCAAACGCACGCGTATCAGCCTGGCCCAACGGAAGCGCAGCGAGTTTAGCCGCGAGGGTTTCCCACTCTTGTTTCGGATAGAGAAAGAGACTGCGATCTAGACCGCGAGTAACAACGACACCCTCAGCGAGAGCAGCGCGAAACTTAGCCGGAATAGACATACGGCCTTTTTCATCGAGACTGTGGTGAAATTCCCCGATAAACATGGCGTAGGTAACGTGTTCAGAAGTTTTCCCACTTCTTCCCACGTGATCCCATTTTATACCACTTCGCCCCTTTTGTACAAAAACCCAAATAAACAAAAAACCCGCTGTCCTAGCGGGTTTTTATGTTCTGTTCTTGTTCTTGGGGATAACTACCAACCCACTTTACCCTCCCTGCGCTTCGCTGGGGTGTCCCTTTCCACTTCGTGGACAGGGAGTTAAGGATTTGTTGAATGTATTTTTTTGTAAAATCCATATCCCCTTTTTCACGAAGTGAAAGAGGTGCCGAGCACAGCGAAGGCGGA
>CALMET010000063.1 GCA_937863195.1 uncultured bacterium | reverse complement strand
ACGCTGTTCGCCCATTAACCTGCGTATCGCGTCCTCAATATTGGACTGGCCCGAGCCATTAGGCCCGACGACAGCCTTCACGGTACGCTGCCCGCCCGCATCGGGGCGAAACTCTACCGTGGTCTTCTGGGCAAAGGTTTTAAACCCCTGTATTTCAATACGCTTGAGCGACATAGATCACCCGTATACTAGCCCTGAATCCCGTTTTTATCCAGCATCTGGACGATTCTATCAAAATGGGTAAAGATGCGATTATTCTATGTCCCTACGCGTCGAAGCCGGATTTGAACATCTCCGTGAAGCCATGGCTGAAGTCCTCAGTCGTGATATTGAGTTTCCCCTCGGCACCATGGTGACGGTTTTGAGCGCTAAGGTGACGGCAAATACAGGTCACGCCAAATTCGTTCTCTCAGTCTTTCCTGAAACGATGAAAGAGACCGTGCTCGAAATCCTCCAAGAACGCACCAAGGACATTAAAAATGGACTCGCCACCCGCGCCCGTTTACGCCGCATCCCCCGCCTCCACTATGGATTCGATGATACTGAAGCCGTTGCCGAAGGTGTTGAACGTGCTTTGTACGAACTCAAACAAAAAGGCGAATTGTAAAAAACGAGAAGACCCTCAGGCAGATGCCGAGGGTCTTTTCAGTTAGTACGCTTGGGTACTGGCGTTCTCATCATTCAACAATGAACGCACAGAATGTATGAGCACTCCGGCAACCTCTTTGCTGAGGACGAGTTCTTGATGGTTCGCATCCACCGCAAGCGCGGCGCGCGTCTTGTGCATCTTTGCGCGGTCGACATCGACGAGCTCGTCTCTGGTGCCAGCAACGCAGAGCAGCCGAACCTTCGGATCAGGAGTGAAGAGCCGCTCACCGGTTGGTTGCAAAAGAGCGGTAGCACCATGACGCACGAGACTCATCCGCAAAAAAACATCCTGCAGATAGTTGCCTCGCTTGCGAAAAGGCGCGCCGAGCGGCAGAGCGACGATCTTGCCCGTATACCAATCCGTATGAGCGAGCCAAACGGCGGCACCATAGGCGTGCAATCCTCCAACAGCATGACCGATAAAGGTGACCGAAGGCACCGCCTTCAGCTCGTTCTTGTGTCTCTCGAGATGCTTGGTGATCTCAACGAGTTGCTGATCGTAGACGCGTCGTTCATGAACGACGTCCCGCAACAGATCACATTCGAAGCCGGCTTTGTGAAAGCGCTTGGCCAATGGTCGCATGATCGGCCTCGGGTACAAATACCCTGGGACAAAGAGCGCCAAAGGGCGATCGGGCACATAAGCCTTTCGCTCCTCACCCTGGAGGGTCGGTGGCTTTGATGATGACGGGGGCGGTACTTGCCCCCGCAGCAAATTCTGCATCCTTCGAACGGTGCTGGGCATAGCAACCTCCGTCTCTGAGTTACCACGGATTAAAATATAAATCAAGGTTGACCCCCATGCCTTTATAAGGCTAAGTTGACTAATTCACTATGGCTGATCGAACGTCCTATACGCTCAAGAACGCAGTCGATACGGCCAAGCGCATTCTTATCGTTGGCGACGGCCGCCCTGATGGCGACAGTATCGGCTCATCAACCGCGATCTATCGTCTCATGAAAAAGCTTGGCAAAGAGACGACGCTTTTCTGCATCACTAAAGCCCCTGAAGTTTTTTCGTTCATCGATCATATCGACGAACAAACGCATGATACTGAAATCTTCAAACAACCCTGGGATTTGATCATTACCGTTGATGGCGGTGACCTCGCGCATATCGGCATCGAAGAATACCTCAAACAGGTGCCGACCGCTTTTGAGCTCGCAAATATCGATCATCATGCCACGAATAATCTTTTTGGCACTATCAACCTCGTCGACAAGCAAGCCTGCTCAACCTGCGAAGTGATTCATACCTGGTTAAACACGCATGAATTCGAAGTAGACTCACAAATCGCCACGTCTTTGCTTTTGGGATTAATGACCGACACATCAACCTTTCATAACTCCGGCACCAATGAAACCGGTATGCGCGCCGCAGCCGATCTCTGCAAACGCGGAGCACGCAGTCACGAAATCATTCGTCGTATCACCATGAACAAAGATCCTGAATCGTTTCGTCTATGGGGATCCGTACTCGCTCGCCTTCGATTTCTTCCAGAACAGAAACTCGTTTACACCTATGCCACAAGCGCGGACCTAGAGAGCGCAAAAAATGGCCAAGAAGCCCTCGACGGCATTTCAAACTTCTTAAATGCTTCGTGCTCAGATGCGGATACCGTTCTCGTCTTACGTGAACTCCCCAACGGCCATGTCAAAGGTTCTTTTCGTAGCTTAGAACGCGATGTCAGCCTTGTTTGCCAGAAATTCGGGGGCGGAGGCCATAAAAAGGCCGCGGGCTTCATTATCGAAGAGCCATTCACCCTCAATGCCGAGGGCGAACCCCATGTCTTGCCCCGCATCAAATTAGCACTCGCCTAATTTGACTGCTAATTCTCATCAGGGTATCCTGTAGCCATATGCAGAACAGCTTTCTCATCCCAACCGTCATCGAAAAAACCCATGCCGGCGAGCGTGCCTACGATATCTACTCGCGTCTTCTTAAAGATCGCATCATCTTTTTAGGTACAGCGATCGACGATGATGTCGCGAATATCGTGGTTGCTCAGCTGCTTTTTCTTGAAAGCCAAGATAGCGAAAAAGACATTAAACTCTATATCAACTCCCCTGGTGGCTCCGTAACAGCCGGCCTCGCGATCTACGATGCCATGCAGCTCATCAAACCAGACGTACAGACCATCTGTATCGGTATGGCCGCTTCGATGGGCGCTGTGCTTCTCTCAGGTGGTGCCAAGGGCAAACGCTTTGCTCTCCCTAATGCCGAAGTCATGATCCACCAGGTTCTTGGCGGCGCGCAGGGTCAGGCCTCAGATATCAAGATCCATGCCGAGCATATTCTTCGCACCAGAGAAAACCTCAACAAGATTCTCGCCAAGCATACCGGCCAACCATTGAAGCGTATCGAACAAGATACCGAACGCGATAACTTCATGGAGGCAAAAGAAGCGATGAGCTACGGCCTCGTGGATAAAGTGATTACCAAATCAACCTAATA
>CALMET010000062.1 GCA_937863195.1 uncultured bacterium | reverse complement strand
AAGACAAAGATCCGCGCGCTGAACATGACGAACAGCGCCGCAAGATCTTTACGACAACCCAGCTCGAGATCAATCTCCTGCTCAGTATGATTCTCAAAGAATCTACGTGTTCATTGTCACGCTTGCGCGATCTTGAGCCATGGCTCGCGAAACTCAAACTGTGTACACAGAACAAGTTCGAAGACCACCGCATCACTCGCGATGATGCAAAGGCCTTTGCTCGTTATCTCATGCTCGCTCATACCGAGTCGTGAGTCACTGAAAAGCCTCGTGCCAAGAACCCCCTCGTTCCCCCTTTAAAGGGGGATGTCTGCAAGGCAGACAGGGGGTTCTGGCGCGAGGTTCTTTTCTTTGTTAGAAATAACGGCATGAAAACACCCGTCGCAAAAGAACTCGAAGCGTTATTGGTAAAACGCCACAATGTGGCACGCGGTCTTTTTTTGCAGCGCTTTTTCAAAACGGGTCCGGGCGAATATTGTGAAGGGGATTTACTCTTGGGTTTGACGGTGCCTTCGATTCGTAAAGAGATCGTGCCGTTTAAGATGCTGCCACTTACTGAAGTTGAAAAACTTCTTGCTTCAAAATGGCATGAAGTGCGATTGGCGGCCGTCATCATCCTTGCTCATCAAGCCAAAAAAGCCAAAGGCACGTCGCTCGCGAGCGAACGTGCCAAAGACGAAAAAACACAAAACACTTTGGCGACGTTTTATATTAAGCACGCTGATCGCGTGAATAGTTGGGACTTGGTGGATAGCTCGGTTGAACATGTCTTGGGTCCGGTGGTAGCGAAGAAGGGTTTTGATTATGTGAAGCCACTCATTCGCTCAAAGCTTTTATGGAAGCGCCGCATGGCTATGGTTTCGATGTTCTATCTCATTCGTCGCGGACAGGCTGAGCTGCCTTTGCAAGTTGCAGAAGCGCTTATTCATGATGAGCACGACCTCATGCAAAAGGCCGTAGGTTGGATGCTTCGCGAAGTTGGTAAACGTGCCAGCATGCCAAAATTGAACATGTTTCTTGAAAAACACGCGGCAACCATGCCGCGCACTGCATTGCGTTATGCGCTTGAACGTCATCCGGATTTTGCGAAGAAGCGTTTTATGCAGATGAAGCAAATGCAAAACGTATGAGCGAGAATGTGAAGATCGAAGCGAGTTGGAAAAAGGCTCTTGATGCCGAATTCGGCCAAGGCTATTTCTCAGCACTCACAGAATTTGTGAAAAACGAATATAAAACCACAAAGGTTTATCCGGCGCCAGCACAGATTTTTCGTGCGTTTGATGAATGTCCGTTTGATCAGGTGAAGGTCGTGATTATCGGGCAAGATCCGTATCATGGGCCGGGGCAAGCGCATGGGCTTTGTTTTTCTGTTAGTGATGGCGTGAAGCTTCCGCCATCCTTACAAAATATTTTTAAAGAGATTGCAAGTGATATTGGTACGCCAGTGCCAAAAAGTGGTGATCTCACACGCTGGGCAAAGCAAGGAGTTTTGTTATTGAACGCGACGCTTACGGTGCGTGCGTCACAAGCCGGCTCACATCAAGGCAAAGGGTGGGAGAAGTTTACCGATGCAGCCATCAAGGCGATTTCAGATCAGCGCGAGCAGGTTGTCTTTCTTTTATGGGGACGCTATGCGCAACAAAAAGAAGTGCTTATTGATGCGTCGAAACATTTGATTTTGAAAACGGTACATCCGTCACCGTTAAGTGCTTATGCCGGTTGGTTTGGGAGCAAGCATTTTAGTAAAGCAAATGACTATCTTTGTGCGCACGGGATGGTGCCAGTTCAGTGGTAATTAAACACCGCCCAGTCTAGGCGGTGAATGTCAGATAAGCTGGATCGTTTCTACCATGGTTGGTGCTATACCGGGGGCTTTTGCAAACAGGCTTACGGATTTGAAGCGCAAGGCTAGAAGGGGCGCCTCGGCAGAAGAGAGGATGACGGCCAATAGACTGCTAGCATCATCGCTGTCGGCATCATTAGCCATTGTCACGTGATAGACTCGCGGCTCAATGCGCGGCAATAGTTTGAACGTTGAGAACGACTCTCGAGCAGCCTGTTCAAGTGAAATAATTGAAGGATGTGGTTCTATGCCTAGATACCAACACCCATATTCTGGAAAATAACCAAAGCCTTGAGTGCGAGCCGTAAACGGTTGAATAAGCCCTTGAAGGGATCGAAAGGCGCAGATCGCCTCTGACTCAGCGCCTTCAAATGGCGGTACAATCGTGAGGTGCCACGGTTGATGCGGGAGCTTAATTTCTGGCACTTGAATCTTCAACATTTGCGTGAAACGCGTTAATGCAATGCATTCGTATACTTGGGGGACGATGGCTATGTACCAGCGCGATACCATAATGACCTCCGCCGTAGACGGTAGACGCTTGACCAAATGCTGGCAAGTTGGTCTCCTAAAAGAGATTTGCCCTTTCTACTCACAAGAGGAGTTCGTATGGAAAACCTCAGCTCGGCTGAATTTGCTGCACGCGTGAAGCCAATTACCGAAGCGGCCTTTCGTCGTACGTTGACTGAGGCCGTCATCAAGCATCACGTGCGTACCTTTGTACGAATTCGCGGTACCAATAAAACGCAGTCCGTTGGTATTGCGTGGATGGAGTCGCGGTCCGATCTCTTTCATGAGATCGTAACGCATCCAATAGAGTTTCATCGGCAATTTTTGCATGAGGGGCTCTATGCAAGGCTGCTGCTGACACACCGCGACTATCTCAAAGCAGTGCCGAGTCTAAATGAACGCAAGGCGTTGATTCATGAGTTGATTCGATTGCATTCGATCCCCGATGTGAATTGGGTGAATAATGCGCTCGGTCTCGGTATTGAGCCGCATGAGGTGCGGGCTTTTGTTCATGAACGAATTGAGCTCGATCTTAGTTCTGGCACGCCTGTAAGACCAAGTAGTTTTGTTCAGGCGTTTTTAACGCAAGGACAGACGTTTAAGATGCCGCTTACACCGTATGCCGGGATCTGGCATCTCATGAAGCAAGAAGCGTTTTTTGAGATCGCTGAAAAACTTGCGCGGTTTATGCCGAACCTGCTTTTGTCCCAGATGCGGGCGATAAGTGAAGAGTTTCATTCGCCGACGAATAAGCTCACCGAGCGCTGTGTTGATATGCTCGATGCATTGGATGGGATTGATATGGGTTTATTCGTCTCGGTAAGTGTTAAAAAATCCTCGACACTCCTCTTTCGACTCAAGGCGATTAGCAATGACGCGGCAGATGCCAAATCGCTCTTTGTCTTGTTGGACATCATCATGCACCGCGTCGACGAAGAATCTCAATCGGCGGCCGTACTCAGAGTCAAGGGCTTGATGCAGGCCGTTGAGCCGCGCATCGCCCACAAAGCGCTGTACGACGTTTTTAGCAAAAGCAAAATCGAACAGTGCCCTGCGCTCAATGACTATGCGAACGAGCTGCAACAAGAACTCGACCGTGATCCGTAGCATTCGCCCCCCGCGCCGACCTGGCGCGGGGGCGATTTCTTTTCTTTTTAGAGGTTATCCATTACCCTCCCTGCATGGTTCAAGAACTCCGCGAACGCCTTGAAGGGCTACAAAAGAAGGTTGCCGAAGCCTGGCAGATCTTGGCTTTGGATACCGTCAAAAAAGAAATTGGTGCCCTTGAAGCTGAAACGATGTCGGCTGATTTTTGGCAGGACCAAGAGCGGGCCACTCGCGAATCTCAAAAGCTCGCCGAACTTCGCCGTGAGATTGCGGACTGGGAAAAGATCCGCACCGCTATTACGGATTCACTTGAATTACTCGCCATGGCAGAGAGTGAAAAAGAAGAGGGGACCATCACCGATATTGCAACGCGCACCG
>CALMET010000061.1 GCA_937863195.1 uncultured bacterium | reverse complement strand
CACTCAGACATCGGCGGCTAAGCAGGCGCTTTCAAATATCGAGGATGTACTGCTTGAAAACCATCTTTCGCACTGCGCTTTGAAGCAAATTAAAGGCGGAAATGAGAAGAAGGCGATTGGGGAGATTTTGAAAGTCTACCAACTTAAACGAAAATAATATGCAGACACAAACGTTCAACATAAGAGGGATGCACTGCGCTTCATGCTCCTCCACGATCGAAAAAACCTTCCAGAAGACAGAGGGTGTGCAGGCGGCCGAGGTAAACTACGGTACTGAAACAGCCAAGGTTTCTTTTGATGAAACGAAGACAGGCCCGCATCATCTATCCAAAAAAATTGAGCCACTCGGATATTCGCTTATTATGCCCACGGCTACGGATATGGGGATGTCAGATGATGAGCATGCGGCACATCTTGGCTTGAATCAATCCAAAAAAGAAAAGCTCGCAGAGATCGAAGACATGCGAAAAAAGGTGCTTTCAGTTGCCCCGCTAGCCACCTTCAGTATTTTTTTGATGGCATGGGAGATTTTGGCTTCATATGGCATCGTTCCAATGATTCCGTATATCTGGGAAGAATTTTTTCATCACTTGCTTCCTGTTTTTGCGACATACACGCTTTTTGTTGTTGGTATGCCGTATCTTCTCGGTTTTTACCGCTTTCTTCGCTATGGCAAAGCAAATATGGATACGTTGATCGGTATCGGTACGTCGGCTGCCTTTTTATATAGCTTCATTCTCACAGCATTTGAAGAGGTGCTTCGTCCCTATGTTGACGTCGATCACACATATTACGATGTGACCATTGTTGTTATCACGTTTATTGCTCTCGGAAAGTACCTCGAAGCTCGAGCCAAGATCAAAACCGGAGATGCTATCGAAAAACTCCTTAACCTTCAGGCAAAGACTGCTATCGTCTTGCGCGATAAAAAGGAGTACGAGGTTCCTGTTAATGAGGTCATTATTAATGACGTCATCATCGTGAAACCCGGAGCGAGTATTCCCGTTGACGGGGTTGTGACAGAGGGATCCTCTTTTGTTGATGAATCTATGGTTACCGGCGAATCGATGCCGGTTGAGAAGGGAGAAGGGCATGCGGTCGTTGCGGGAACAATGAATACATCAGGATCCCTCATGTTTAAGGCAACAAAGATTGGTTCAGAAACGTTGTTAGCAAAAATCATCAAAATGGTTGAAGACGCGCAAGGGAGCCGGGCCCCTATTCAGGCATTGGCAGATAAAATCTCCTCGGTTTTTGTGCCGATTGTACTGGTTATTTCAGTCATTGCACTAGCTGCTTGGTTGATTTTAGGGATCCCTGCACTTGGATTTGCACAGGCCCTCTCGTACGGTCTGACATCATTTGTGGGGATATTGGTGATTGCTTGTCCATGCGCTCTAGGTCTCGCGACACCGACAGCTATTATCGTAGGCGTGGGCAAAGGTGCAAAAGAAGGCATCCTGATCAAGGATGCCGCCACGCTCGAAAAGCTACACAAAGTTGATATTTTAGTTGTTGATAAGACCGGAACCATTACAAAAGGCAGACCAGAGCTGGTGAGAATCGAGAATATCTCAAAAACACTCTCAGATGAAGAAGTTGTCTCGGTTCTTGCTTCGCTTGAAAGCAAATCTGAACATCCAATAGCCCATGCAATTACCGAGTATGCAAAAGAAAAACAGATTGGTCTACGACCGTTGAGTAATTTTGATAGTATTAAGGGCAAAGGATTGAAAGGTGTTATTGCAGAGACGGAGTATTTTGCAGGCAATACTAAATTGGTCGCGGATCTTCATCTTTCACTGAATTCTACACTTATCGATAGTGAAACGATTCAGGGCAGAACACCGGTTGTGCTTGCGACAAAAGAAGCGATTGTGGCCTTGGTATTTGTGTCGGATGCCATAAAGCCAGAGGCTATCAAAGCGATACAAGACTTACATGCTATCGGGATTAAAATCCTCATGCTCACAGGGGATATGGCAAGTACCGCAAAAGCGATTGCACAACAAGTTGGTATTGATGATGTTGTTGCCGAAGTTCTGCCCGATGAAAAGCTCAAGAAGATTAAAGAACTTCAAGAACAAGGTCATCTTGTGGCGATGGCGGGGGATGGCATCAATGATGCGCCTGCTTTAGCTCAGGCGGATGTAGGTATTGCCATGGGAACCGGCACGGATATCGCAATAGAAACGGCGGGTATCACCCTTTTACGTGGTGATATTTCAAAACTTGTGAAGGCTTTTCATCTTTCAAAAATCACGATGACGGGCATCAAACAAAATCTTTTCTGGGCATTCATCTATAACATTATAGGGATTCCACTAGCTGCTGGTATATTCTTTCCGTTTTTTGGCTGGCTTTTAAGTCCGGTATTTGCAGGTTTTGCAATGGCTTTTTCAAGTGTTTCTGTTGTTGGTAACTCATTACGACTCAAGATAAAGAGTATATAAATATGAAGCAAACATACATCTTTCATGTAAATGACATGCACTGTCATTCGTGTGTTTTATTAACAGAGAGTGAGCTAGCAGAGCATCCAAGTATATCATCGGTGAAGTCCAGCCTTGAGACGAAATCGGTAGAAATCCAAGGAGATTTTAATGGAATGCCACCCAAAAATTTGGTTAAAGAACTGTCACAGCTACTCTCTCAACACTCGCTATCAATTGAAAGCGAGACTAGTAGTGTGAATTGGAAGGAGTTTGTCTTTGCCGTTCCTATTGCCTTTGTTTTTGGTCTTCTATTCTTCTTGTTGCAAAAATTCGGTATCGTCAATCTTGTTAACACGGGAGATGTCGGCTACGGCACTGCATTTGTTGTTGGTATCATCGCATCGCTTTCTACGTGTATGGCGGTTGTAGGCGGTCTTGTGCTCTCAATGTCAGCCACGTTTGCCCATGAAGGTGACAAGGTGCGTCCGCAGATGCTTTTTCATGTTGGTCGTATTGTCTCATTCTTTGTCCTTGGCGGCGTGATTGGCGCGGTCGGTGCCGCCTTTCAGCTGGGAGCAATCGAAACATTTATTCTTGGGCTTATCGTCGGTCTCGTGATGCTCGTCCTTGGAATCAATCTCTTGGATGTGTTTCATTGGACGAAGCGAATTCAACCATCGATGCCCAAAATTTTATCGCAAAAAGCCTTTAGTATCACGAAGTTTAATCATACCTTCACCCCTGCTCTCGTAGGTATTGCGACATTTTTTCTTCCTTGTGGGTTTACTCAGTCGATGCAGATTTATACTCTATCAACGGGGAGTTTCTTGAAAGGCGGATTAACGATGTTAGCATTCGCTCTTGGGACTCTACCCGTTCTGGCCTTAATTAGTTTCAGTTCATTTACTATCAAAAGTAGCTCAACGTCAGGTATCTTCTTCAAGTCGGCAGGCCTTATCGTTATCATGTTTGCCGTTTTCAATATTCTGAATAGCCTTGTGGCTATTGGATGGATTCAACCCATTTTTAATTTCTAATACTATGAACAAAGTTATTGTCATCTCAGTACTGCTGACCATCGGTTCGATTGTGGGGATCGTTGCCCTTTTGCGGAGCATTGGAACAAACACGGGCACGGTCGCAAATGGACAGTCAAATGTATCTGTCATAGACGGCAGGCAAATGATTGAGATCAGTGCCAAGGGTGGCTATGCGCCTCGTAGTACTGCCGCAAAAGCTGGCATGCCAACAATCTTAAACCTGAAGACAAGCGGGACCTTCGACTGCTCATCAGCTATCTCTATCCCGAGTCTTGGTTATAGGGCTAGCCTCCCTCCTTCTGGTGTGACGTCAGTCGAAATCCCTCCCCAACCAGCAGGGACGACCATCAAGGGCGTATGCGCGATGGGGATGTACAATTTTGCGGTGAACTTCAATTAGGGCACTCAATCAATAAACCAAACTCGACCCTGTTAGGATCGGTTCTCCAAGATGCCTGATTCGTCAGGCTTTTTGGTAATCAGGAATGTATGAACACGGTGGCAGATTCGCTATAGCGGTGCGGACAACCTCTACAATGTGACCCCATCAAAAACCCCTCGCGCGAGCGAGGGGTTTTTGTTTACAGATACCTCCCTAACTTGGAAGAAGCCCTCACTACCCGATCTATTCGCAGTTTGGATTAATGTGTAAGCTTGGTTAATGAATCTTTCTCTCCATCACGTTGCCATCATCGCTTCAGACAAGGATGCGGCCATGCGTTTTTATGTTGATGCACTTGGTTTCAAGGTGATCTCAGAGCATTATCGCGAAGCACGTGATTCGTGGAAGATCGACCTGGCTCTCGATGAGAAAACGCAAATCGAGTTATTTACGTTTCCGCACCCTCCGACACGCGTTTCTAATCCCGAAGCTTGTGGCTTGCGGCACCTTGCTTTCCACGTGGATTCACTTGAACCGGTACTTGAGCGCTTGAAATCATTCGACATCACTGCCGAACCGATCAGGACAGATGAATACACCGGAAAGCGGTTCACCTTCGTAAAAGATCCCGACGACCTTCCTATTGAGTTTTACGAAC
>CALMET010000060.1 GCA_937863195.1 uncultured bacterium | reverse complement strand
TAAGAACTCCGGCTCCCACCGAGACTACTACGTTGGACATTGTTTTTCTGCCCGATGCCTTGAGCGATGTCACCGCCTGGCAAAACGTCGAGCAACATCTCGCAAACGTAGCGCCCTATGTTATTCCTGAAGGTCGCCGGGTGAATATTCTGAATGAGATTATCATTCGTCCTACAGAGTCAGCGTTCAATGCCGCGCAAAAGCTACCGCCGAGATCGCTACGGCAGCAATGCCGGCTACTAACCCGCGAATGGGCGGTAGATGAAGCAAATTGTCACAGTGATCGTCTTGCGGCCTATACCGTTGCCGCGCTCGACCAGTATGAAGAGGACTTGCCTCGCGATATCATGGCGCAAGAACTCGCGATGAGATATGGCCTAGGTAACGGACTACGCCACACACTCGGCGAACCCACAGAGTTCTCCCCCGAAGCCAACCGAAGCCTGGTTTTGCGCCTGGCCGCCTGGTAATCCAGCTGTTTACCCTACTGAAACACCGCACCCCACAAGGGAGAGCGGCGTTTTCATTTAGAATCATTTTAATGCTTGTGCCCGTGATGCCCATCAGGCTGCTGTGCGTCTTCATTCGACATGAACCATGCTGCAAGGAAGGCCGTGATTGGTACGGTAAAAATCAACCCAATCGTACCAGCGAGTGAGCGAATAATTTCGTCAACGACAGAATCGAAGTTCACAAATTTGAGCCACGAACCGCCGAACTGTTTATAAAGTAAAAGCGTTGAGAGCGAAGAACCAACATAGGCGTAGACAAGCGTATTCGCGAGCGCACTCATATGATCTTTTCCAACGACCATACCTGATGTGAAGAGTTGGCGTTTTGTCGCGCGTGGATTATGGCGCTTTACTTCGCTAATGCCAGAGACAATGGAGACGGCCACATCTTCAACGACACCTGCAGACGCGATAATGATACCGGCAAACATGAGTCCGCGCGGATTCAGCATCGGATTTTTATTGAAAAACAAACGGTCGTCTTCGGTCGAGAGGCCACTTACATGTGCCCAATCCGCAAAGAAGAACGAGATCATATAGGCCACAAGCGCACCACCCATGGTACCGATCGCCGTGATGACTGACTTGCGGTTCCATCCTGTCGATAAGCCTGTTGATAACAATGTGAATACGCCAGCAAGCAAAATAGCAACCGGCACAGGATTAACCCCCGAGATAAACGCCGGGATCAAGACATAGCCGATCAAGCCAATGGAGATACCGATCGAAAGCGCCGTCTTAAACCCTTGCCAACCCGACAAGAGAATCAACATTGCGACAAAGAGCACAACCAACCAAATCAATGCGGCACGGCGATCAAAGCCTTCTACAAATAAACTCCAATCATCACCGGTGCGCTGCATGAAGATCACAACCTTGTCACCCTGTTTTGGCTGAAGGGCGTAAGGATTATTTGAAACATCGGATACGATATCTCGTACCTCGCCCTTAAGCGGACCAGATAAGAACTTCACTTGAAAAACCGTGGTCTGCTCACCACCCACATCGGTCGGATTCACATCGCGGCGCACGGCTTCAACGGCAGCGCGCTCATATTGTCCGAGTTGGTCTACCGGCGATGTTTGAGCCATCTCAGCAACCACGGGCTCAGCGCTGATCTCGGTCGTAGTGGACTGTGCCGAAACAGGCAACGCCAAAAACTGCGCCGCTAAGACCATCGCTAAAAAGAATCGCTTCATATCATTAGGTTATCACGCTTGCTCGCTCCATGGGTATGGAGGCGCATAGGTTGTCTCAGCCGTCGCATAGGCGCGGATCCATTGCATGAGATGCGAAGTTGCCCGCACATCCGCTCGGTTATACTGGATAATCGAATCTAATATAGTGCGATCGCCTTTTTCAAGCCACTTATCGAATGCTAAAACCGACTCCCCACCCGAATGCACTTCGCCGTCCCAGGTAAAACCTAAAAATTTACCGATCGCTTTCAGGCTGTAGAACGGCAATGGAAAAACAAGATAATCACCAACGATATCTTTCATATCGATCATGTTTGAAACAAATTTTGCTAACCAAGGGTTCTCTTCTGTTTGGTAGCGACGTGATAATTGACGCAAGCGTTGAAGCTCATACGGCGCATAGTGATAGATCGTGTATTCACTCGGCAAGGTTTCGATCCATTCTAAAAATTCATGCCACATCTTACCCTCTTCTTCAGGTGTCTCGGCAACAAATGAAAAATATTTTTGTTCGGATGGAATCCAGAATCCGTAAAGGTAATCGGTATCGGTTGGTGGATGGCTTTCGATATCAAAGTGAATTTCAAGTCCACGTACTTCGTCAAAAAATGGCGCACGAATAAAGACCGATTGGGTCATTACTGAACGCGCCTGGCGCTTTACGGCTTCAAGGGCACGAAGGGTTAGACCTGGGGCCTGGCCTTCGAGTTTGAGTGGGTCCATGTCGGCAGCGTCTTCGATGGTACGTACACCGAATGAACGCAATGCTTTTAACTTGCGTACGTCGACATTAAACAACAACGCGATATCGTTGGTGGACTTGGCGAGATGCTCACAAGCCGCACCCCAGGGTGAAACATCTAAACATGATTTGCGAAAAACCGGATCAGGGCACTCGCCGCCACGCATGCGCTCAATCTGTTCAGTAACATCATCAAAGTCTGCACGAGAGGCGGACGCACGAAACGGGATACGCTCCCCGTCCGCATTTAAAATCGCGGGGTCTGGAGGAAACATCCCCTGAAGACGCTCAAGCAAGACGGCATAAAACGTGAGCTGCGCCATATGTTCTTTTTTGAGCTCATGCGCGCGCTTCACGTCGACAGGCACATAATACCAATCACCCAAAAGACTTTTACCAGGGCGGCGCTCAAGGATATCTGGACGACCAACCCAGTCACCGCTTTTCAAACAGGCTTGATAGATGACGGGCACGCCTCGCTTCATGAGTTCGAGCGTTTGCGCAAAGGCTTCGTCAACATCTTTGGTTTTGACCTCATCAAATCCGCCATAGATTTTTGTTACGATGGCTTGCTCATGGGTGAGGCCGTCAGCCAAGCGTTGCTCTTCAGCTTCGGTGAGCGGGCGGCGTAAATTTGGATCACCAAAACGCTCCCAATACGGCCAATGCGGACACTGGTAGAAGCGGTAAAAATCATGGCCGGTGAGATAAGGTGAGTGCATAGCGAAACAATAACACAAACGCCCTGTTTAGGGCGTCGGTGCAAGGGCTCTTATTTGGTCTCTTTGTGAGGCTTATTGGTTTTGCAGGTTTTGCAAAACTTCTTAAGCTCGAGACGCGTTTTGAGCTTCTTGTTCTTGGTTGAGTGGTAGTTCACCTTTTTGCAATCGGTGCACTCAAGTTTGATCAAATTGTCTTGTGACATAGGTGGGGTTTTATGGAAACGGTCATAACGCACTTCTGCCGGAGCCTAAACAAGGCGTGTCACGTCGCTCGCGAGCGAACGTGACGTGGAGCCGGCGGTCGGATTCGAACCGACGACCTGCGGTTTACAAAACCGCTGCTCTAACCAGCTGAGCTACGCCGGCAGGCGATAGTGTTCCGAACAGGCCGAATATTAGCTGAAACCGTCAAAATGGTCAAGCTGTTTGGGAGGCGCGCATAGAGCGCATCATCGCTTGCTCGGACTCAGCATGAAATACGTCATTTTTAAGGGATTCTTCAGGAGGACGGCCATATTTTGCCAGATATTCTAGACGCTTCTTAAAACCCTGCATTTGGGTCAATGCCTCTAATAGGTGATCAGGAAACATGAGCTTAAAAGCGTCCTCTAGAGCATAATGCTCTGCTGCGCCGATATCCTCCGGGGACTTGGCTTCAAGACCCTTTTGGAGGCGGCCCAGTAAAGAGGCCATCGCAACTCGGTCCTTAGGATCAAGGACAATATCTTGCTGGCTGAATACGACTTCAAGGGCCACACTGCGCATTTGACGAGAGACTAGGCCAGGGTCCTTTAGACGACCTCGTTCTTTAGCTGTATTCACACGGGCGATGCCGCCTTCTTGTGTTCGCCCGCGTGGGGCACAGAGACCATTGTCGATACCATGAATATCACCTGAGACAGGATCAACCAGCATATTTTCACGATGACGATCTAAGCTCCCCATCAACCAATCCAAAGCTGCAAGACGCGCAAAACTTTTTTTCAAATTTTCAACATTGCAACCCGGTAAGACGCTTTGCCACTTCTCTGAAGGCTGCTTCATCAGGGCTTCAATTTCCTTGGATGAAAGAGCTCGCGGTGGACGTTCTTTATCTGTTACTGGTACATTTTCTTGAATGCTAGCGACATTGTAAGCGACGCGGCTGCCTTCGCTTTCATGAATAACAAGTTTGCTCTGCACACGCATAGCGGTCGGCGGGATCTCTTTATAGCCAAGCAACATACCCACTGAACTCATCACCGCTTCGCGCGGTGCCATGAGACCAGCTGGTACATCGATACGACTTGTAAACATCCTGTCTTCACTACCCAATATTTTCTGGATAAAGGCTTCACGCTGTGCCTCTGGCAGACCCGCCAGCTCTGCAATGATGCGCGCATGCTCGTTTTGATACTCTGGCGAAGCGATGACTTGGTGTGCGTCGCGCGCAGCGCGGTCATCAAGCCTTAAAGGCCCTCCCTCACTATCCATCTGAAGCAGGTAGGCGTTTTCAACAACGCTCCAATGGTAAATATCACCGTCCTTGTCGAGAACACTCTCACTCTCTTCGTCCTTTACCCAGCCGATTTTATCCTTGTACTCTAACTGCTTCACGGTATTGATACCTTCAACAAAGCCAAGCGGCTTTTCTATACTCGCATCGGATGGCTTTACAGTATTAAATGTTTTAACTGTATCAAAATAATGAGCAACTTGGGCGGCATTGAGATGATTTGTGTTCGTTCGCACTAAATTCGAGAGCATGCGATCAGCGCGCTCCTTCATTTTTTCGTAGGCCTCAAACTTTGTGTGATCGTAGGAAGACTCATGCGTCTGCTCAGGGCCGGATTGGCGTTCTTGTGGTCTCATACACCGGAATCGTCATCAGGTGAACTAACATGCCATCGACGCGAAGCGTAACGAACAATTGCCTCCATGAAGCGCATGCCGTCATGCGGATAAACAACCCCTTGCCCCATACGTCCAGGCAAACCCCCTTCAAACATCGCGCGACGTTTTGCCTCGAGTCCTGAAAGATCTATACCCCCATTCGGAGATACCCGAACAAGCACAGGCTCTCCCGTAGGGCGACCCTCATGATCGATTTCGCGAAAAAAAACAGCCTTTGGCACGCCAAGCATCTCGGCCATTTCAGGCTTTTCTGCCACTTTTGGGGCAGGAGGGGTTTTTCCAAAAGGATTTTCCATGAAGCGAGTATAGAACACCCTCACACCGCTGAGAAGCTTAGGTAAACTGCTGGCGAATCCCCTTTAAGATCTCTAACTCTTCTTTATAGATTGCTACTTCTCGATCATGAGCTTGGCGTTCTTTTGCGCTCAACTCTTGGGATGTTTTCAATTTGTCTTCTAGTTCAGTGAGCCGTGCTTGAAGCTGTTCGATGCGCTGCTCGAGGTATTGAGAGCGAATATGGTTTTCAATGCGTCGTTCAACAGCTCGATCACGTTCATTTTTTTGTTCAAGCTCTTTATCTTTCATTTTTAACGTGAACTCTAATAACTCTAGCTGGGCGGCTTTATTGATTGCGGTAATCTCACTCGGTTGGGCGTTTTCAAGTACCTTTGCCCATTCAAGAACCATTGCTTCACCCGCCTTACCAAAAATCGCTTTTTGCGAATAGGCAAGCATCTGCTGCACATGCGCGTCTTCTGGACCTCGTTGAATGATGAGCCTAATAAGTAACTGGTATCGATCCAAGGCCTTCGTGATTTCAATTTCTTTGTCGGCAAAACGGATAGCGTATTCAGCAAGATGGTTAAAGCGGTCTTTTGTACCCGGTTCACCATGTAAAGGCAGGCCAAGCTCTAACACTTTTGTCTCGAGAGCATTTGTACTTTCAGCATGCGAGGTACCAACATTAAATGAGATGCGTTCTGGAGTATAAGCTGAGCTACTTGTTATGGCATTTGGCACCGTGCCAGCATCTTCAGCTTTATCTGAAATAATGTGACGCAATTTTTCAGCGACACTTGAGTCAGCTCCTTCTACCAAGAGCACAAACTCATCACCAGCATAACGATAGGCCTTGACCTTGGCTTTAGAAAACTTTTCCTTCATCTCTGGATCACTCGTCAACGATTCTAAATCATGCGTCAACGATTCTAAAATCTCTGCAGATTTTTTGATCGCCATATCACCCACGGCAGCACCACCTACTTTATCGAAATACTTCAAACACGCCATATCGATAAAGAGCGTCGAAATCGACTCATTGCGATTGATCGCATCCTCCATATCTGCAAATAAGACACCACGACCTTCGAGGCCGGTCATGGTATCGCGTTTTGCCGCTTCAAGACGATATTCTAAATCAGCTAGGCTGGCTTTTTTTGCGAGCAATACATTTTCATCTTGCTCGGATGCCTCTTTGGCCGCTTTTGCTGCTTGAAGTTTTTTGTTAAGAATTTGCAAGCCCTCGGTTGCTAAAGGCTCAATAAAAGCGGTTTCATTTTTTTGCTTTGGTCCATATTTTGGGATGGACTCTTCATAGCGTTGACGTACGCGCTGAACCGTCGCCGCTTGAAGATTTGCTTCGCCTGAACGTGCAACTTCGCCTTCGTTTCGCAAAATTTTGCAACCTTCATCAATGGCGATTTGGGACTTTTGCTTTTCCCACTCAATGGTCCAGGATTCATCAAAAGCCCCCATCTCTTTTAACATCGCCTTTGCCTCATCGAAGTCGGCTAAGACATCTTCTTCAGCCGAGAACAGAGAGCCTAAGGCTTTTTTGAGATAGTTATCATAAAATGCCCGAGCTTTTTCTTCATCCCCGGCCTTCATGAGCCCTTCTAAACGATCGAGACGCATGAGGGTTTTGCGCACATCGTTTTCTGATTGCAGCACCTCCTTTACGACACCAACCGCGAGATCTGTTTTTTCTTTATTCGACCATGTTTTAAAATTCTCTATCCCCTCATCGTGACGCAGGTTATTGAGCACTTCATATACCTTGGCCATCGAAGCGTGGTTTGCCGCCAATGAAGGTGCTTCGATACCTTCATATTCTTTAGAAATGGCGTCCACCGAACCGAAGCTTGCCGCAAGCTCCTGCATACTAAAGGGTGACGTTATTTTGCGAATCACCACGCTGAACTCATTGCCACCCGTGCGGTAAATATCATAATTTGCCGCAAGATCTTCGGTCTTCAGCTCTGGATGTAGATCATGCAAGGTTGCTTCGACTTTTTCGGCAATAACCTCATAAGCCATACGCATCCCCTCGTCGCCCAAAGCATGACCACCTTCTTTATTGAGGCGATCGAGCTCATTCATGCTCACGGTCAATAAATGGGTCTGCTTTAATTCTTCCGTCGGCACAAGCATCCCATGATCTTCTTGGATAAAGTCGTTCTCAAACATCTTTGCAACGTCCCCTCCAAAACGATTACCTTTCCAGGCCCCGCTCTGGTCGTGCTCAGCCTTAAAAAGCTCAAGGCTCATCTTGGCGATGTCGACTTCGTACCTCGCTACTTCTACTGACGTATCGTCAAGATTGCTCGTTGAGGCCGTCTCATAGCGTGCTTTAGCCTCTGCAAACGTTTTTTGAAGCTTGTCCCACTCATGCGTGCGCTTCACGTTACCGATACGTTCGCGATCGATTTGGTCTGGAGATGGAGGCATGCAGCTATTGTAGCAAAAAGAAGACCATCGCGTATGAGGCGATGGTCAGTCTGGGGTAGAACGAGCGCCTAGGCGGCGGTCGTCTGTTTTGCGGGAGGGCACGTGGTACCAAAGTGGGCTGTGATGGCGTCATCGAGCACCTTGAGCTGTGCTTCATCGAGATCGTCGACGACCTCGTCACCTCTTGGGTCGAACGGGGCGCATGCCCCAAGCTTGACCTGAGCGCGAACGCTCAGTCCAATCGGGGTCGTAATCTGGCTACGACCCATATGTTCTCTTGTTCGAAGCGTGGTTAGCACATCCCTGAAACGCGCCTTGACGCGCGCTCGCTCAGTCGTGAGTTCGTCATCGGTCATGGGCGTTTTCATATGGCACCTCCAACCCCTTCTTGGTACCATGGTTATAATAAATTGTCAACCTGGTCGTCGATCACCGTCTTTTGCTGGCTCAAAATCATGTCCTGAACCTCAGGAATACGGGCAAAAAGCCCCGGTGCCATATCGGTGCCCGGCATGCGTGGGCGCCCCGTTTTGACGACCTTGCCAAGCCAGCGCAAAAACAACCCCATCTCTTTAAGAGCGATCTGCCGGGTCATCTCTGGCTTGCCCTCTACCTCGTAAGCAAAGACAAACAGTTCGCGAATCAATCTCGCCACCGAACCGTTTTTAACCTCTTCTGGCAATGCCATAAGCCGTTTACGCTCTTGTGGCGATTCGACAATGTCCTTCACCATCATCTTTTTATACGCAAGATGGTCCATGGTTTCTTGAAGGACGGTGCGTAGCGACGCACGGGCTTCATCGTCTAATACGAGGGACTTATTTTTTTCGATAAACTGAATAGGCGCGGATCTTATTCGGTCATCAGAAAGGATATCACCGTTTTTTGCACGATAATGCAACGGGAGTGAAAAACCAAAATCAATCCCCCAGACACGCTGAGGCATATGCTTTTTCTGCTTATCCGCCAATCCATTATCTGTGTGGCCATCAGAATATCCAACCCCATCGTGTAAAACCGCTAATCTCATCAGACTCTCAATCGCTGAATGCGGTCTATCTTCTGCTATCGCACTAATAACACCGTCCTTCGTTAATAGTCCTGCCGCTGGATGCCCCAGCCCAACAGCACCCTTAATGCCTTTTTGTCGGCTATAGAGCTCTTCACCGTCTGTTATGAGAACGGTTGCTGGCACCACATTCAATCCCAATAACTTATCAAACATTGCGCTGACAAATTCACGCCTGATCGAAGCACTATGCTCGAGCATGCGCCTGCCAAAGGCCGTTTTGTCGACAGGATAATCATCGATATCAAAACCATAGAACTCCGCGTATTTTTCTAAATGCTTGCGCGCTAACTGTTCTCTGCTGGCAAAGTAGAGATGTTCGATATCGGCTTTTTTCTTATTCAAATCTTTTGAACGGAGATAGGTTGTTGAGCGGTAGCTCTTGTCATCCTTACCCGTTTTAAAAACCGTTTTTTCTGTCAGCAAATCACCTGTGGCCGGATCGATGAGTTGGCGCTCTTCACCTTCGGCAGACTTCTGAAAGGCCACCATACCACTCATGAACTCAAGTTTTTTCGTTGCATTCGCCCCCACCCCGACGGGTTGTTCATCAAGAATCTCATCGCTCAGTAAATCTGATAGGTCACGTTCATAATCCATGTAGTCGAAGGATGTATCGCCGGTATACCAGCGCCGCTCTAATTCGGATTGTAACGCCTCACTTAATTGTTTTGCTTTTTTAGCCATGCGTTCATAACGCTCGCGGCGTGCCTCGGCTTGCTTGGGGGTCTCGATGAACTCTACCTTGTCTACAACAAAGTCCAATATCTCTCGATCAGTATCATCAGCATCGTCTTTTTCGATAGTAGCACTCGTTATCTTTTTACTCATACCAGTTACCATTTCACGCATACCAGAAACGGGCGACTGCGGTAATTCAGACGGCATGGCGACCGGCGTATTTGCTCGAGATGAAAAAGCTTCGATGTTTTGCTCGGCGTTTTTGCGCATCGCTACAGTATACCCGTTCGTAAAGACAAAAGAAAAAGGCCCACCGAAGTGGGCCATAGGGCACGGCATCGAAGCTAGGCTCGACGCACACGAAAGTAGGGATTCGATCTCTCGAGCAAGATCTTACAAAACAGCTCGCCGTCTTTGGGAAAGGCATGTTCGCCACGTTGTCCCGAAAGGCCGAAGTTCGTCCACATGAGCTCGAAGTCTTCGGGGACCTGAGAAAGATCCGCCGTACCATCTTCACGCACACGTATGCGGTGCGATGACACGTCGCGAAGGTTGTCGTCGATATCCGTGAAAATGAGCACTTGGTTTGCCATAGGCATAGACTTGCA
>CALMET010000059.1 GCA_937863195.1 uncultured bacterium | reverse complement strand
TCGGAGCTGTTTTGTTTCTTCTCGCTTCGATCACCCTTCTGTATTTTATCTTGAGTGATAAGCTTCGCCAGACGCCAGATGCTCAATTGCCACAACAAGAAACAACAACGTCTACCGAGGCGATGTTGCCACGTCGCCTTGATGGCGTGATGGTGCCGGCTGGCCAAGAGGCATTGCGCCCCATCGCCATCATGGTCGAAAACCATCCAGACTCACGCCCTTGGTCGGGTCTCGATCAGGCGAGTGTGGTTTTTGAAGCGCCGGTTGAAGGAGGTATTACGCGTTTTATGGCGATCTTTGATTCGACCTCAACCATCAATGAAGTCGGGCCGGTGCGCAGTGCCCGCCCTTATTATGTTGATTGGGCGGCAGGCTATAAGGCGACCTATGCCCATGTCGGAGGAAGTCCGGATGCGTTAGACAAGATCAAATCATTGTCGACAAGTACGTTGTTTGGCATCAACGAAATGGTAAATGGTTCATCATTTTGGCGCGATAACCGCCGCGTTGCTCCTCATAATGTCTATACCTCGGCTGAATTATTGCTGGCAAACATGACCAAGAAAAATGCCACCAGTACTATGGCGGCAAAATCGTGGTCCTTTCAAGATGAAGCAACCACCACCGATCGCGGTGACCATGGCTCAAGTATTTCTATCCCATACGGCGGCTCATACAATGTGGTGTGGAAGTATGACCAAGAACAAAACCGCTATATTCGCCAAGCGCGCCAATCACCGGTCACAACGCGCGCAGGTAAATGGATTGAAGCAAAAAATATCATCGTAATTCTCACGGATGCAAAAACCCTTGATGATATCGGCCGCCTCGAAATGCGCACCGTTGGTAGCGGTGACGCCACTATGTACCGCGACGGTAAACTCTACTTAATCCGTTGGAAGCGCTCACCAGGCGAACCAATGAAATTCGAAGGCCGCGATGGCTCAGATGTCTTACTGAATCGCGGGACAACCTGGGTAGAGGTCACAACCGATAGCAGAATTTACGCGGGACTCGGCGTTTAGATCTCAATCCTGATAAACCGTTCACGCTCGCAGCGATCTTTCACGATCGCTGTTTTGCTGTCTTCAAGATGTTGGCTCGCAAAAGCGAGAAGGGTAGGGGCTTGCGGTGGGTCGATTTCAAGCAAGAGAAAAATCGGGCGATATTCAATCGTGCGCCATTCGGCGACCTGAAGGATCAATTGCTTATTGAGCATCATGCCTTGATCATCGGTAAAAAGCGCGCCATGAGGCTCATAGGCCGTCACACTGTGGTCAAGCGCTTGTTTGTCGCTCATGGGCAAGTAAGGGAGATTAGCGCAGATAATCACCGCATCACCCGAAGCGCTTGAAAGCTTTGCTCGGAGTTCGCCAGGCAAAAGCGAATCATGCGAAAACTCAACACTAGCTTTAAGTGCTGAGGCATTTTGTTTGGCGACGGCCAAAGCCTTTTCTGAAAGCTCTACGGCATAGACATGCCCCTTTGGTACCTCAAGCGCCATCGTGCAGGCGATAACACCAGAGCCAGTGCCAATATCAACGATAATCGGTTGTTTAAAAATCTTTGCAGTACTAAGTGCCGCGTCGATCATGTCTTCCGTTTCAGGGCGGGGGATGAGGGTGTGTTTATTCACGACAAAATCACGACCATAAAAAGGCTGACTCCCGAGAACGTAGGCGAGTGGTTTGCCGCGTCGGCGGGCAAGCACGGCGAGATCAGCTTTGAGTAAGTCAAAGAGTCCGAGAGAGTCGGTGTCGTGTGTGGCCGTCCAAGCGATCTCTTTTTTGAGAGTATGCGCAAGAATATACCGCGCCTCCTGCCGCGCTGACTCAGAGTCAGGGGCTTCTTTGAGAAGGGCTTTTTGGGCTTTGTTCAGCCAATCACGAATAGACACGGCCATAAGTCGCTTTATCGTACGTGATTTTGTTTTTTGTGGCTATGTCTTCTCAATAAACTTTGCCCCATTGCGTCCAATGAAGGCGGTGCTCATGAGTAGAGTACCGATTAAGAAGAAGGTTACGATGCGGCCTGGGATGGCCATTTCCCAAATATCCACGATTAAGAGGCGGGCAACGACGAGGCCGAGCAAGACACCTCCGTAGAGACGAAGGGTTTTGTGTTTGTGTAATTGACCGTAGAGATTGGTCGCGAGACCGACAACCGTATACACGATTAAGGACGTCATGGTCGCCATATCGGCGGTAAGCCAGACATGTGAGACGCGCCACAAGATAACGTAAAGATAGGCTGAGCCAACGATATTGAGCGCGGTGATAGTGACATGCGCTTCATCTGTTGCGTCAGAAATGTTTTTGTAGACCGAGGCAAGAACAAAACACGCGGCAGCAATAACGCCAAGCGTTGTGACGAGGGGCAAGAGTTTGCCGTTTTGCCATTGTGAACTGAAGATCGTATTAACTGACATGATGGCCGGCAATAAGAGCAGCCATGCCAAACGACGCGTGGTTGTGAAGTCTTTTTTGATCACGTGAGTCGCGGCAATGACGGCGAGACCCATAACAGTGAACGCTGCGATCAGCGTATTGCCATTCAATAAGCGTTCAAGAATAACGTAGAGATAGGTGATACCAACAGTGAAGAGCGTGCTCACAGTGAGCTTTGCTTCGTTGGTTTTGTCAGAAAGGTAACGAAGGACGAATCCAAGGCCGATACACGATGCAGCAATAATCCCCAATGTCCCAACAAGGGGTAGAACATTGTCGCTCTGCCAACGCACGCTCATGATCGTATCAAGGGACATGAATATCGGCACAATAAGCAACCACGTCATGCGACGAGTGACGACGAAATCTTTTTTAATGGCGTGTGTTGCAGCGATGATCGCGAGCACTTCAAGGGTGAAGGCGACGACCAAGGTATTGCCGCCAAACTGTTCGGCCGTTGCGACGGCAAGCAAGGTAATAGCAGAGCCATAATAAATTGCCCAAAGCTCTTTGGTATTGCCGAAGATTCGGCTTGCAAAAGCGCAGCCAGCAAAGAGCGCAGCCCAAGCCAGTAAGAGGATGCTATTGAGCGGCTCAGAAGCAAGAGACATGATCCACACGAGGACGAGCGTATTATTGATAAGGGCAACCAAGATATCACTAAAATGCCCGCCGCTTTTTGTTTTGATGTGGTTGGTGATATTCGCTGCGGCAAAGAGCGCGGCAAAAACAAAGAAAAAGGCGAGCATCATGGTATTCTCGCGATTGAATACCGTAATATCGAGATGCATCAAGCTATAGAACGTATAAACGCCAAGGCCCGAAGAAATGATTTCGCGGCGCTCGTGAAAGTAGGCGAGCCAAATGGATCCGAGTGTAACAGCGAGAAGGTAGGTAAAGAGAATCGACGGATCTAACCCAGAAGAGACGGTAAAGAGCGGGGCGAGTCCACCCAAGATCAAGCCACTGAAGGCGAGCAAGGTATTTTTTTCTTTGGCGCTAATAACGGCGACATAGGCAGACGCTAAGAACATCGCGAATAAAGCCACGAGCGGCGAGAACATTTGATAGTAGTAACGTGCAGCAAAAATCGTCACGAGCACAATCGATGAACCGAGGACGAGAAAAATTTCACCTTGAGTACGATGCGTTTTGAGGCGGAGTGTGCCAAAAGCCGCGATCGCCATACCGGCAATAATCCCAAGCGAGATACGGCCAACGGGGCCGATCCAGTTATTCATGAAGGCGTAGCGAGCGAACCAACCAAAGCTGATCAAAAGCAACAACGCCCCAAGCTTGATTTGCCAGTCTGTTTTGAGCCAAGTAGCAAAAGGAGATTCGGCGCTGTTTTCACGGATTACCTCGGTTGGCGCTGTATAGACAGGTGTCGTTGCTTGAACGATGGGTTCTGAGACGGCTACCTCGATCGGTTTAGCGGTTTCCTCCTGATGAACCCCCACAAGCGTGGGGGCAGGGGGTTTGACCGCCGCCTCTAGGGCATTCAAACGGTTATTGATATTCGAGACCCACCATAAAATGCCGAGGCCGAGTAACAAAAGGAGTATGCTCATAGAGGGTGTATTTACTAGTACTTTGTTATGAATGTGTGGTATTTGTCAATAAAAAAGAAGCGAATTACTCGCTTCTTCGATAAACCGAAATCACGTTGGGGACAGGAAAGAGGCTGTTATACGACATCGTTTCTTCATCGCGTGAATAGAGTCCGGACGATGAGCCGCCGTCGAGGTTAAGAGCGGAGTTTAATCGGTAGTCTTTTTTTGCCAGGAGTTGCGATAATTCGTAGAGAGACAACTCTTTTTTCATGATGACGCCAAGCACGATATGCTCGTCATCACGAAATCCGATAAAACTACGCTGCGCCTTATTGCCGGTATCGGCTGCAACCTGGGGTTTTTTGTCTTCAAGTAAAAGGGGATAGCTTTGGGCAGCTTCTTTTGAGGCAATGCCGGATGCGATCTCATCAGCGGTATCAAGTATAGCGGGCTTTGGCGAAAGTCGAATCACCGAACTTTTATCGGCGCTAAAATGCCGCGTTGAGAATTCGGCACCTTTATGGACGAGGAGGCCAGAAGGTGATTCGTCATCGTGAAAATAGACACCGTTAATCACAGCAACGGCACTTGTTGAATGCACCAT
>CALMET010000058.1 GCA_937863195.1 uncultured bacterium | reverse complement strand
CTTATTTTCGGTTGGTAGCAAGTGAAGGCAATAGCGTTTGCTTGAGCCCTTGGTACGAAAAGGTACTTCGAATGGCCCTCGGGTGGTGATCTCTTTACCAAAGGTTTTTTCGGCTTTATGCATCCAATCAAAGATCTTGGCTTCGGTGCCGTCCATCAATACCTTAATGACGCGTTGCGATGGAGGATAGTTAAAGAGTTCACGAGCCTTGCGCTCATGGGTGCGCCACTTGGCATAGCCTTCAGGGGTAAGCCAAGACTTCCAGAGATGCGCGGATTGTTCGGAGGTTTGGATGATGAGGGTGCCTTGAGCTTCTTGCACTGAAGCAGCTAAGCGACGAAAGGCATGACAGAGACGTTCATTTTTGCGGATGTCTTCGGCGCCGGCTAAGAGGTCGCTATCAGTGATAACAACGAGCGCCTTTCTAGGTAGCGGGCGATCTAGTTCTTCAGCGCTCACTCCGCGCCATTCGATGGCGATGTCGGGATGCCTTTCATTCCAGACACGTTTTAATTTATCGATGCCTGGCATGCTTTTGCCTAAATCAATACTCCCGCACTTACCACATTGCTCAGGCATCGGTTGTTTATTGTTGCAGCGTTTGCAATGCGCTTCGCCCTGGTTAGAAGACAAGACATAATCACAGCGCTTACAGATCGGATGCCAACCGCAATCACGACACGTGAGTTTTGCGAGCTCAAATTTAATAGGATGAAAAACGACGGCGGATGCACGATCTTCATCAAGTAAGCGTTGATAGGCGACTTCTTGAATCATCGGGATGCGTGAATAGCCGGCGCGCTGGCGAACAATCACGTCGCAATCAACGTCAATATGTGGCGCCGTTTCATCTGAATGCAAGGGCGGGTTTAATCCAAAAGCGCCAACGGCAGCACGCTTTAGTTCAGCGAGGCGTAAGGCGATTTTGCGGGCATCAAAGCGGGGAGCGAGTTCGTCTTGTTTGTGATCATCTTGTTCAGGGATGTCGAGAAAAATACGATCAGCAAACATGCCCGTCCAAGCGCCAACGCGAGTGGTGACGAGGCCGGGCGTATCGCCCGAGGCGAAGTCAGTCCAAGCGCGATACGTATCACCGGCATTCAAGTCGCTGGTAAATTGAGGGATATCTAAAGCGGCCGCAAATTCAGCGGCGCGGTGCTTCCATGGAGTGATAATGAGGACGCGTTCGTTGCCCTGCAATGCACGCATGGCATGAGCGATAAGTTCTTGTTTAGCACCCGTCTGCCATGTGGCATGAACTTCGGTTTGTTTGCGCTTTGTCGGGTGATGGATTTTTACATTGCTCGGCTTCTTTGGATAATCGCGCAACCAGCTCTTCCAGATACTCGGCAGTGAGGTGAAGGTCTGCTTGGCGAGCCACTGACTCAAGAGCAAAGCATCTTCAGAAAACTGAAGGCCGGCATAAGAGCCGGCGATCTTTTTGAGATTTTTAATGTTCGAGGTCTTGGTCTTTTCGAGTACGATGCCAAGCATCTTGCCTTTGCGAAAGGGGATCCAAACAGCATCACCCGCCTGATAATCTGCATCCGCTTCATAATCAAAAACATCCACGCTGTGCGGCGTTCTCATGACGGGGATGACGCGATAAGGCATGTTTTTAGGCGAGATCGTACTTGATAACACTATAACCAACGCCAAACGGAGCCTCATACGAGAGCTCGGTTGCCTTGAGCTTGATGCCTTCAAGGGCGCCCATCATGATCGCGATTGGCTTTTGTCCGCATTGGCCGGCGGCTTCGCATTTGGTGGCGTCCATATCGATTAAGCCTTGCACGTTTTGTGTGAGGGCATATTCACGAACGGCTTTTTCAAACCATTCTCCTTCAGGACTTGCTCCTTTTGGCGACGCGGCATTGGCATGGTGCGAGAGATCCGCAGAGACGATGAGCGCCACGCGGCTCGTTTCTTGGCGGATGCTATTGGCGAGTTCACGCCCAAATTGCACATGCTCAGCAATGCCAAGCAGAGAAGTCGAGATAGGCGCGAGCTTCACATTCGGTAGATGAGTGGTGAGTAGGCTAAAGGGGATGCTTACGCCGTAATCAAGCTCTTCAGACGAGCTGAGGGTAAAAGGGACCTTGCTGCCTCGCATGGCGCGATGCACGTGGTCGAGCAACAGAAAATCTGCTTTGGCTTCAAAGAGTGGCTCGTGGTCACCAAAAGCCTTGAGTGAGCCGATATATTTTGGCGA
>CALMET010000057.1 GCA_937863195.1 uncultured bacterium | reverse complement strand
GAAGTAGTTCTTGACCGACCACGAGCGTACCCTCATGGGAGCTCACGGATTTCGCACCAAGCTCGGCAGCTTGCTGAACAAGCAAGAAGTCGCGCCCACGGCGGAATAGTGTAACGGGTTGTGAGTCCCCGAAATGACTCACGCATCGTTCAACTCTTCGCTATTTAAGGGGTTTCACATGGAAAGCTACTTCGTTCATTTGGTAAGTTTATGGCCGAGTCGGCACGCACAGAAGCGGTCGTCACCCTTGCCGTCATGCTGACGTTGGGTGCCGTAGGCGTGTTAGTCTACATCGTCACAGGTGACCTAGCCTACCAGGGGCTCGCACTCGTGGTGTCCGGCTTTGCCCTCTTTCAGTTTGGGCTCAACAGCCTGAGGCTGGACTACCTCGACGAGTGCGCGGGCAAGAAGTCGCCTCGCTACACCTGGCATCTGCCGGTGATTGTCGTGGGCTTCATGGGGGTCTATATGGGGTATATTCTACTCTCGCAGATGGGCCTCGCTCATCTGCAAGAAACGTTCACTAAGCTGGCGACTCGCCGGCTTTTTTGATTCTTCGTTTTTTTCTATTTCGTTTTTATCGTAGAACCAGCAATCGCAATCGCTAACGCATCAGCCGCATCATCTGGCTCTGGGATCTCTTTCAATTTCAATAAACGTTTTACCATTTCTTGGATCTGTTCTTTTTTTGCTGCACCGTAACCTGTTGTTGCCTGCTTTACTTGGTTTGGCGTGAGTTCAACGAGCGGGATACCTGCATCCGCGATGGCGAGCAAGATCACTCCCCTCCCCATCCCGACATTGATTGCGGTCTTTGCATTATTTGAAAAAAAGAGATGCTCAACAACCACGACATCAGGCTTCGCTTTTTTGATAATGCGTTCAACGCCGTCACGCGTCTCTTGAAGGCGTTTTGTAAAAACATCTTTTGATGATGTTTGGATGCAGCCGTGACCCATCCAACGAAACTCATTTTTCACGACTTCAATCACACCCCAGCCCGTGCGGTCAAAACCTGGATCGATGCCGAGAATGCGCATAACTCGCTTAAGGCTAGTGGATGCAAGAACCTTGGTCAATTCGCTAGCGCTTGGCAGAGCAGGATATTTACCCTAAGGTGGCCGAGCCAAACCACCGGCAGAAAGGAGGAGGTATAAAAACTCAACGGTTCTCTGGGCATAATCCATGCCAGAAACGATGGTTTCTACGCCCTGTCGCGCATTGCGTGGCTGGAGCGTAGCGATCTATCATGCGTCAGAGCGCGTACCGATGAGCAGGATGAACCTTATCCAGCACCAATCGATGTCTCGCCCTTACCAAGTGAGACTCGTCATAAAACGCTAAGGAGCATGTCCTCCTTCTGGCCATTGCAGAGATCTTGCTGCACTGGCCTATTTAATTTCATCCGTTTTAAATCCAATCTCATTGGTTTTTTCTTTAACCGTAATAACTTCGCGTAAGGCATCAAAAACAATTTTGAAATTTTCATCGAAGCGCTTTTCTAGATCTTCGAGTTTGTAGTGAAGTTCTTGTTGGCTTAACAAGAATTCACGCGCCCGCACAAAGGCGCGCATAATTTCGATATTCACCTTTACAGCCCGCTCGCTGCGTAAGACCGATGAGAGCATGGCGATACCTTGTTCGGTGAACAGAATAGTGGCATATCTCCTTCCTCCGTATTGCTTTAAACTTGAGGTCACAATTTGTGACCTCAAGTTTTGACGCTCAACTAAGCAAATAAAATCATCTGGGAATCGGTCTTTGTTGCGTTTAACAGCTTGATTGAGCTGTTTTGTTGTAACTCCATAAAGATGAGCTAAATCAGCGTCTAACATGACTTTTTTGCCATTGAATTCGTAGATCTTTGAAAGGATTTCCGCCGTAATTGGAGTTAGCTCGTAATGCATATCTCTACCCCGTTCCATAATTTAAGCCACGATGTCAAGATATTTGTCGTTGAAGTCACAAATTGTGACTTCAAAAAACACCCCGACGTTACGTCGGGGTGTTTTTTGTGATTTGGCCTAAGCCTCGTCTTTTACTTCTTCTTTTTCTTTTTCAACCTTGGTCATTGGGTCAGCGACATCTTCTGCAGGCGTGGCTGGGTTTGGAGCTGGTTCATCACCAGAGAGATCCGCACCGAAACCGGTACCAGCAGGAGTGAGGCGACCGATAATGACGTTTTCTTTGAGACCCTCGAGAC
>CALMET010000056.1 GCA_937863195.1 uncultured bacterium | reverse complement strand
AAGTGATCGAAGGTTCGGCTGAACTCAAAAAAGCTCAGGCTGACGCCTTTCAAACCGTAAATGGCACGACAACGATTGTTGCTGCCGGTGACACCGTGCGTGCCGCCAAGGGCGCTGTCATTGAGGTGGTTTGGGGTGACCAAGGTGTCTCGCGTTTAGAGGACGGTTCAGAAATCCTTATCGAAAGCGCCCCAGACTTTGTCTCTGACGAAACATCGGCGATCACGCTCAAACTCACTGCCGGTCGTATCTGGAGCCGCATGGTTAAGGTTTTAGACCTCGATAAACCAATGCAAGTGAAAGCAGGCGACGTTGTTGCTACCGTGCGCGGCACGACGTATGGCGTTGCGTTAGAAGGAGATGATGCCATGATCGTGGTTGATGAATCCGTTGTCTCATATTCACGCGGAGGTCAGAACGAAACCATGGTTGCCGACTTACAAAAAGCGTTTGTCGGTGATGGTGGCAAATCCGAAACACTTGAATCTTCTGAACAAGATGATTGGCGCTTAAATCAGCAGGCAAAAGATTATCGCTTTGACCAACGTTATGCCGACTGGATCATGAAGCGTGAGACAAAGCGCTCCGATCGTATCCGCAAAGCGCCAAAAACCATGGTGCGTATTGGTGAGCGTTTGCGTTTGATGACAGCTGGTGGCAAGCGCCAAGCGCTCGCATCATCGTATGCACGCCGTGCAATGGCATTGTCAGTGGCCGACCCTGACCAGGCTGAGAAGGCGTTAGCCTTGATGAAAGACCGCGCTGAAAAATCTGGTAACCAATCAAAACGTGTGCAGCGTGAATTGAATGCGATGCAAAGCTTCATGCGCCGTACTGATTTGGACGGACCGAAAGCCTTCGGCGTTCGCACTCCTTCACGCGGACTCATGAAGCAAATGCGCGAAGGCCGCAAATCGATGGCGGGCGTTGATCTTGATCGACTTTACCGCGAAGCACTCGAAGTTGATGAAGATATTGATGAGTTGCTCTATATGTCCGACGATCGTCGTGACGCCTCGATCACGATCGCAAGTCTCTTGTCGCGTGTAGATGCGATCGATGACGCAGCAAAAAAATTAAAGGATGATGAAAAAAAACAGCTCGCCAAAAAATCTCTTGCATTACGACGTCGTCTTGAGCGTTGGTTTGATTTAAAAACGGCAAGTATTACCGAGCCTAGCGTTGAAGAAACGCCGACAGCAACAAGCACGGTAGAGATTCCTGAAATCCCGGGTATCCCTGGAACAAAACCTCCAGTTATTAAACCACCAAAAGACACCAAGCCAACTCAGCCAACGCCGACCACGCGCGTGTATCAGCGTCTTGAACTTGTGCCAACGCCTTCGACGCTCAGTATTGGTGGTCGCGCAACCGTTCGTGCCTTCGGCGTCCGTGCTGACGGTGTGGTGGACGACATCACGTCAAAAGTACGCTTTGCTCCACGCTATTCTGGTGACGGATCTTTTTCTGGCAATAGCTTTGCACCTGCGGTGACGGGCGTGATTACATTGAATGGCACCTTTGTAGATGCGCAGGGTTCACGTACAGCCGCTGTAACAATCTCCGTAACGGATGGCAAGGTTGTTGATCCGAAGGCTCTTGTATCAGTCGACCTCACAACGACGAGTCCAACCACGGTGGCCTGTGGTGCATCGATCCCGGTTAAAGTCATTGGTACCTATGGGGATGGTAGCAAAAAAGATGTCACGGTTATGGCGAACTATGCCACAAGTGACAGCAAGCTCGGATATGCAGGCGACAGTAAGATCTTAGTCTTCTGCCCAGCCGTCACCTCGAGTGTCGTGATCACGGCACGTGTGACAGATGGCGGTATCACAAAATCTGATAGTCTCACCATTACGATAAATCCTGATCCAGCTCCTGCAACAGGCGGTGGCCAGCGTGGCTATCCATACACCTACGTGCCATAAACAAACAAAAAAACAGACAACGAATAAGCCCCCGTCGACGTAAAGTCTTCGGGGGCTTTGTTCAGTAGGTTGTGCTCATCAAGGTGAGAGCGTTATTGCAGTGCGCATCCGATCTGATCGCCGCGGTTGCTGGCGTTCGGTCGTCCTCGCAGGTCGAGCCACTTGTTGCCGTCGGCATCCGTGGTCTCACGGGTATCGTAGGTGATGCCTGCTTCGCAGATGACGTCTTGTCCGCAGTTGAGCTGCCTCCGTGCGGCGCTACTGGCCGGCGCGCGGGACAAGTCGATCCGCCTGATGCAGGTCGACTGACCTGCATCGGCGCTGGTCGCCGGAGCGATGGGCGTCGCTTCGGGCGTCGCCACGAGCGTCGTCTCGCTCTGGTCGGAGTTCTGATCGACGGGGTCGCTCAGATGGTCCATCATGCCCAGGACGACCAGTCCGAGCAGGAGCAGGCCGAGGAGGCCATAGCTCACCCATGCGAGCCAGGAATCCGGCTCTTCGACGCGGTCTTTGACCTCCGCGTCGACCTCGGTCTTCACGTCGTTGGACGCGTCGACCTTGGCGCCGTCCCAGGTGTTCACCTGAGGGGGCTTTACTGGCCTCATCCCAGCCGGGGCGAAGAACTTGCGTTCTGCCGGGGCATCGGGCTTGACCTCCTGTTTCTCCTCTTCCTCCTTGGGCGTTTCGGCCGTGGGAGTAGGAGGCTTCTGGGGGTTGATCGGCACCACGACCCTTTTGGGGGCGGGCGGCGGCATGACCGCGGGCGGCGTGGGCGTTGGCATGAGCTTCACGACATGCTCAGCCAATCGGCTGATGTCGAGGTGCTTCGCCACCGCTTCGGTGTCGACCCGAGCCTTGGTCGGATCGATGTAGATCCGACTGTAGTCGATCTGGTGACCCAGTTCGGTGTAGTTGATGGTGACGACGGCAGCCGGAGCCGCAGCCGGAGCTGCAGCGGGAGCAGCAGAAGCCGCAGCCGGAGCCGCAGCCGGAGCTGCAGCGCGAGCCGGAGCCGCAGTGCGAGCAGGAGCCACGGCGCGAGCCGGAGCAACCGCAGCCGCAGAAGCAGAGGTGCTGTCAGCGGTGCCGGCAGTGGCATTCATGACCGCTGCCAGAGCCTCTTCATCTTCCTCATCTTCCTCCTCCATCTCTTCCGACTCGCTCAGGTCGGACGGGCTATTGCCCGTCTGCTCGAGAGGGAGAGTCGGTTTCTTGTCGGTGGTCTGCATGAGCAGGCCAGCGATCTCGGCACCTTCTTGTTCTTTGCTTGTCACGTATCCTCTTATCTCCCGTAGTACGGGCCTAAAATGAACACTTCCTGACAACATGCCAGAGAGGTCGCATAATCTCAGCGACTCGCAATTATCCCATATTTTCACTATTTTGTCAATGTCATAATAGACATTTCAGCTGACAGGACGGCGCCAAAGGAGTATGATGCCGGCATGGTCATAAAACCCGTAGTTTTAGCTATTTTAGACGGTTTTGGCGTCGCCCCTCCGGCCGAGGGCAATGCGATTGCTGATGCTAATATGCCCGTATTTCGACGGCTCGTAGAGAGCTATCCTGCGATGACGGTGCATGGCTCGGGTGGTGCCGTTGGTCTCTCTTGGGGTGA
>CALMET010000055.1 GCA_937863195.1 uncultured bacterium | reverse complement strand
GAAGAAATTCGCGAACTTCTTTCGAAGTACGAATTCGACGGCAAGAACACGCCAGTTATCCGCGGTTCGGCTCTCAAGGCCCTTCAGAACCCAATGGATGAAGCAGCTTCCAAGCCAATCCTTGATCTTATCAAGGCTTGTGACGAATGGATCCCTGAACCTGTCCGTGAAATCGAAAAGCCTTTCCTCATGCCAGTTGAAGATGTCTTCACGATTGAAGGCCGTGGCACGGTGGTAACCGGCCGTATCGAACGCGGTATGGTGAAGATCAACGAACCAATTGAAATTATTGGTCTCGGCGAAACCCGTAACTCCGTTGTTACCGGTATCGAAATGTTTAACAAGCAGCTCGACGAAGGTATGGCTGGCGACAATGCTGGTCTCCTTCTCCGCGGTGTAAAGAAAGAAGACATTGAGCGCGGTATGGTTCTTGCCAAGCCAGGCTCGATCACTCCTCACTCTGAATTCGAAGCTGAAGTGTACGCCCTCACCAAAGAAGAAGGCGGCCGCCACAAGCCATTCGTCACGGGTTACAAACCTCAGTTCTACATCCGTACGACGGATGTTACTGGTGAAGTAACACTGCCAGCTGATGTCGCCATGGTTCAACCAGGTGACACCATCAAGATGGTTGTTAAGCTTATCAGCCCAGTTGCTATCGAAGACAAGATGCGTTTCTCCATCCGCGAGGGTGGTCGCACGGTCGGCGCTGGTGTTGTTCTCAAGATCGTTAAATAAATCCATAGCGAGAGGAGGTTTCCTCCTCTCCGCTTGGTTTCTGAGGATACTCAGTAATCGAGCGGAGATGGGGAATGCCATGGCCTCCCTCAAAACCACATGACCGAAGCAAAAGCAAAAGCTCCAGCAGCAGGGCAACGCGTGCGTATCAAAATTCGCGCGTACGACCACAAGATTATTGACCAGGCAACCCGTACGATCATCGAGACGGCGGAGCGCTCTGGTGCAAAAGTCATTGGTCCGATCCCATTGCCTACCGAGAAGAAGAAGTGGACCGTTAACCGTTCTACCTTCGTCCACAAGGATGCTCGCGAGCAGTTCGAAATGCGCATTCATAAGCGCGTGGTGGACATTGTTGACCCAAATGCAAAGACCATCGACGCTCTAACGTCGTTGAATCTTCCAGCTGGTGTCGACGTTGAGATCAAGATGTAAATCTTGCCTCAATTTCACAAACGTTTCCCAAGGAGAAAGTTCCACGAGTTTTTACTCGATGGATAACCTCCCTGCAGCGAATCGCACATCCGTGAACCTGTTCCGAACGCATTTTTTGCGGACGGGGTTTGGGGACGATGTCGAAAATCGCCCGCAGACCCCGTTTTATTTTTTCTCTTACTTATTTACTTCAGCGACCAATCCGAACTATGAACAAGTTCATTATCGGCGAAAAGATCGAGATGTCGCAGGTCTACCGCGAAGACGGCACCGTCGTTCCGGTGACGCTCATCAAGGCCGGCCCTTGCGTCGTGACTCAGGTCAAGACGGCAGACAAAGATCATGTTTCGTCGGTTCAGCTCGGCTTCAAGAACGCAAAGCGTCTCAACAAGCCTGAAGCTGGCCACCTTAAGGACCTCCCAGCTCTTTCAGTACTTCGTGACTTTCGTGTCGGTAGCGATTCTTCATTGAAACGCGGCGACACGCTTGATGCATCGGTATTCGCCATCGGCGATGTTGTCGACGTTGTCGGCACGTCAAAGGGTCGCGGTTTTGCTGGTGTTGTAAAGCGTCACGGCTTTGGTGGCTCTCCAGCCTCCCACGGTCACAAAGATCAGCTTCGTATGCCTGGTTCGAGTGGTGCCGGTGGACCTCAGCACGTTTTTAAGGGTCACCGTATGGGTGGTCACATGGGTGACGCACGCGTCACGGTTCAGAATCTTGTCATCGTTGAGATCCGCGAAGGCGGCATCATCGCGGTGAAAGGCGCTGTCCCTGGTGCTCGCCATTCAATCGTCGAAATCATTACCGCGTAATCGTATGGCAACAATCTCTATCTACAACCAAGAAGGTAAAATTGTCGGCGATCTCGCACTTAATGACAAAATCTTTGCCGTAAAACCAAACGCCGGCCTCGTCCATGAAGCCGTAACCGCACAGCGCGCGAATGCACGCCGTACGATTGCTAGCACCAAGAATCGCGGAGAAGTCCGTGGTGGTGGTAAAAAGCCATGGAAGCAAAAAGGTACTGGCCGTGCCCGTCAGGGTTCGATCCGCTCTCCGCAGTGGGTTGGTGGTGGTATCGTTTTCGGTCCACGCTCTGAACGTAATTTTGAACTTAAAATCAATCGTAAAGCAAAGCAGAAAGCGCTGTTCATGGCTCTCTCTGACAAGCTTATCAACAAGCAGCTTCTCGTTATCGACTCGGTCAACACCGAAGCGATCAAGACGAAGGTATTGGCTGAGATGATCAAGAAGCTCCCAGTGGGCCGCACGATCCTCTTGGTTTCACCAAAGGCTGATCCATCGCTTATGCGCATGGTTCGCAACCTTCAATCGGTGACGCTTGTTTCTTCTAACTCCGTCAACTTGGTCGATGTTCTCGGTCACAAGTCGGTGGCATTCTTAAAGGATGCTGTCGCTTCGTTCGAGAAACTCTACGCCTAATCCTATGGCTCTCCTCGACAAGATCCGCAAGCCAAAAGCTGCGGCAAAAACCGAAGACACCAAAGCAAAGCGTGCTCCGGCCAAGAAGACCGAGCCAGCAGCCGAAGCATCCGTTGCTTCAAAGGCAACGAAAGGTAATGACCTTTCAAGCCGCTTGCTCCGTGCTCCTCGCGTAAGCGAAAAAGCGGCACGCTTGGCAGAAAAGGGCACCTACGTATTCGAAGTTGCACAAGATGCAGAGAAGATCTCCATCAAGCGTGCAGTCGAATCGCTCTATGGCGTCAAGGTTACCGCGGTACGCATCATCAACGTGAACGGCAAGCCTGTTAAAAAAGGTCGCCGCGTCAGCTACCGCTCTGATCTCAAAAAAGCTCTTGTGACCCTTAAGCCTGGTCAGAAGATTGATCTCTACGAAGGCGTCTAATCCTCCCTATGCCGATCAAAAAAATCCGCCCAGTCACCATTGGGCAGCGCAATATCTCGGTGCAGGATTTCTCAGATGTCACTACTGACAAGCCTGAAAAATCCCTCATCATTTCGCGCAAAAACAAGGCTGGTCGCAATGGCGGTAAAATCGCCGTTCGCCACCAGGGAGGTGGCCACAAGAAATTCATCCGCGAGGTTGATTTCACCCGTAGCCGCTACGACATCCCTGCAACCGTGAAATCGGTCGAATACGATCCGAATCGCGGTGCCCGTATCTCACTTGTTACCTATAAGGACGGTGTTAAGTCTTACGTACTTACCCCAGACGGTATGAAGGTTGGCGATGTGATCGTCTCTTCTCTCACCGAAGCTGAAATCCTTCCTGGTAACCGTTTGCCACTTCAGAAAATCCCTGTTGGTACCACGATCCACTCGGTCGAATTGGCACCAGGCAAGGGCGGTCAGCTCGGCCACGGCGCCGGCTCCCGCATCGAGTTCATGGCGATCGAAGATGACTTTGCGGTCATCAAGCTCCCATCCGGTGAAACCCGTCGCGTGCCTAAGGGCTGCATGGCAACCATCGGTTCAGTTTCTAACCAAGATTGGCACCTCGTCCGTTGGGGTAAGGCTGGTCGTATGCGCCATCGCGGTATCCGTCCTACGGTTCGCGGTAAGGTCATGAACCCAGTAGACCACCCTCACGGTGGTGGTGAAGGTAAGCACCCAATCGGTATGAAGTACGCGAAGACCAAGTGGGGCAAGCATGCTCTCGGTGTCAAAACGCGTCGCCGCCATCTTGCTAGCGACAAATTCATTATTCGCCGCCGCAAGGGCAACTCCCTCTAATCTATGTCTCGCAGTCTCAAAAAAGGTCCTTTCACCGAGCCAAAGCTTCTTGAGAAAATCAAGAAGGCAGGCCCGGGATCGAAGACCGTCATCAAGACGTGGTACCGTTCTTCGACGATTACGCCGGAGATGGTTGGGTTCACCTTCGGTGTTCATAACGGCAAGCAGCATGTTCCTGTGCTCGTCGTCGAGAACATGGTGGGCCACAAGCTCGGCGAATTTTCGCTCACCCGCAAATTCACGCGCCACGGCGGTAAATTAACCAAGTCAGCTGATGCCGCAGCAAAGCCTGCAGCACCAGCGGCTAAGAAATAATCGCTATGGAAGTAAAAGCCTATCTCCGCTTCCTCCGCATGTCTCCTCGCAAGGTTCGCCTTGTTGTGGATACCATCCGAGGATTGTCGGTCGCAGCCGCTGAAACCAAGTTGCATTTTGTGCCTAAGCTCGCAAGCGAGCCGGTGCTTAAACTCTTGCTCTCCGCCGTTGCCAACGCAAACCATAACTTTCACCTTCAAAAAGAAGACTTGTACGTAAAGTCCATCGTGGCTGACGGCGGTCCTACGCTTAAGCGTTTCCGCGCACGCGCCTTCGGTCGTGCGGCTCCGATTCGCAAGCGCACCACCCACATTACGATCGTTCTCGCTGACAAGAAGGACATGCCTGCGAAAGCAGAAGCTCCAAAGAAGGTCGTTCGTGCTAAGAAAGCTGCTCCGAAAACCGCCTAATCTATGGGTCACAAAGTCAATCCCAAGGTCTTCCGTCTCGGAATGACCACCACCTGGCCATCTCGCTGGTTCGCCCGCGATGATGTGTATCGCCAATCCCTTCAACAAGATCTCGGCATCCGCGAATACTTGGAAAAGGAATTGAAAGAAGCAGGTGTGAACCGCATCGACATCGAACGCTCACGCGGCGTTGTCACGATCACGGTTCAAGCAGCGCGCCCTGGCATCGCCATCGGCCGCGGCGGCGAAGGTTCGGATGTCCTCAAGAAGAAAATCGAAAAGAAATTCTTCCCAGGCCAGCTCAAAACGCTCCGTGTTAACCTCAATGTTCAAGAAGTCGGCAATCCTGGTGTTGAATCCGCGCTTATCGTTCAGTCGGTCATTTCTGACCTTGAACGCCGCATGGCTTTTCGCCGCGTATTGAAGATGACGATTGAACGCGTCAAAAAAGCCGGTGCCCTCGGTGTAAAAATCGCGGTATCCGGTCGTTTGAACGGCGCTGAAATTGCCCGTCGTGAATGGTTGGGTTGGGGCAAAATCCCTCTCACAAACCTTCGCGCCGACATTGACTACTCTGCAGATTTTGCTCAAACCAAGGCCGGTTCTATCGGCGTAAAAGTTTGGATCTATCGCGGCGATGTGTTCAATGGCGAACGTCCTGCTATCTACCAGCCAACCACACCGCGTCGTCCTGACGCTCGTCGTGATGGCCGTCGCGATGGTATGGGTGGCGGCATGGGCGGTCCTCGTCGCGATGCTCGCGGCGGCGGTACCGGTCGTCCTGTTTCATTCGGTTCAGGTCCTCGCACGCCAGCAGCTCCGGCTGCCCCTGCGGCACCTGCAGCCCCTCAATCAGAACAAGCTTCCTAATGCCATATGTTGATTCCAAAGAAAGTCAAATATCGCAAGTGGCAAAAGGGCCGCGCCCGCAATATCCGCACCGCGTCCACCAAGATTGAGCTCGCCTTCGGTTCATACGGTTTGAAAGCGATGACACCAGCCTGGATCACTTCTCAAGAGATCGAAGCCGGTCGTCGTGTTCTCACCCGTTTTATCAAGAAGGGTGGCAAAGTCTGGATTCGTGTGTTTCCGGATAAGCCAGTGACGAAGAAAGGTAATGAAGTGCCGATGGGCTCCGGTAAAGGTGCTCCTGATCACTACGTTGCTGTTATTCGTCCAGGTACCATCATTTATGAAATGGACGGCATCTCGGCCGAAGTAGCAAAAGAAGCGTTACAAAGCGCTGCCTATAAGCTCTCACCGATTTGCAAGTACGTAAGCAAATAAAGCTATGTCGAACTTCAAAGAGCTCTCACTGAAGACGCCTGTCGAACTTCGTCGCCAAGCTGAAGAGCTTCGTGCCGAATTGCGCGACCTGCGCTTCAAAGTGAAGACCCGCCAATATCTCAAGGTACGCACGGTTCGCGCTAAACGCCGCGAACTTGCCCGCACCGTTCACGCGCTCGCTAAGACGAGTGCCACCAAGTAATTATGTCAACGACTCAATCATCTTCAACGCAACCACGTCGCCTTCAGGGCACCGTTGTTTCGACAGCCATGTCTAAAACGGCTGTTGTTCGCGTAGACCGTCGCGTGGCGCACGAGAAGTACGGCAAGTACTTCACGATCTCGAAGAAATTCAAGATCCACGATGAGATTGGTGCTGCCCATATGGGTGACATCGTCGAAATCGAAGAGTGCCGCCCGGTGAGCCGTGACAAAAACTGGCGCTATCTGTCGACCATTAAAGCTGCATAATCTCTATGGTCCAACATCGCTCCATGCTTTCCGTGGCTGATAACACGGGTGCCAAAATTCTTCAGGTGATCCGCGTAAATGGCGGCTTCCAGAAGCGTTATGGCCGTCTCGGTGACATTGTTACGTGTGCTGTAAAATCCGCTGACCCTCGTGGCGTCGTCAAGAAGTCCGATGTCGTGCATGTCGTGCTCGTCCGTTCTCGCAAAGAGACGCGTCGTCCTGACGGTACGTATATCCGCTTTGATGAAAACGCTGCGGTCGTCATCGATCCTAAAACAAAAGAACCAAAAGGTACCCGCATCTTCGGGCCAGTGGCTCGTGAGCTTCGTGCTCGCGGCTATGCGAAGATCGTATCTCTTGCG
>CALMET010000054.1 GCA_937863195.1 uncultured bacterium | reverse complement strand
TTCACCATCGAACTGAGAAGGGATGAACCGAATCGAATCTGGCCCCGTCTGAAGGACAAAAGCACGGTCAAATGGAATGAAGATCACATCGATGCTTTTCTTGATATCCCCCTCTCTAGTGACTTTTCCAATACCGATCCAGGTTGATGACAAATCGACCGTTGGGGCTGTCATTTAGAATCCTTTCACGAAGGTACAAAAAACTGAACTCACCGACGTTACCACCCTCAAAAGAAGGTCGCAAATGCCTCAGCGGGGATGGCCATCCAAGCCATGAAGAGAACGGAAAGCGAGAGTAGGAGCAGCGCGAATCCAACCATAAGATTTGAGAGCCAGCCGCTTCGCCATTTACCCATCAATCGTTTGCTATTACCCAAAACCAAGATCGCTGCCAATGATGGGATCGCTACAATCGCATTTAATACCGCGGCTCCAACAAGCATATCAATTGGATCAAAACCCGCGGCATTAATCACGAGACCAAATAACGTGGCACAGGCAAGAACCACATTAAAGCCCTTGGCATCAAACCATTTCTTTTTCATACCAACACTCCATCCTAATGATTCGCCGAGCGCATAACCTGCCGAACCTGCAAGTACCGGGATCGCGAGCAAACCAGAACTCACAATACCGATGACGAACAGCACCAAGGCACTTCTACCGGCAAATGGCTCAAGTAATACAACGAGCTCTACCACAGAGTCTACCGAGCCACCTAAGCGCGTTGAGAGTAGTGCGCCGACAATGATAATGCTGAGAGCAATAACGTTTGAGAATGTCATCCCAAATGTCGTGTCGATACGCATGCCTTTTACTTGAGATTTTATCGAGCCCGACCCTGCCTCTTCAACAACTTCTCCCGCCTGCCAAAAGTAGAGATAGGGAGAAATCGTTGTACCAATACAAGCAACAAATAAAAAGAGAAACTCGTAGCTATATTGTATCTCAGGACGAATCACCGCCATCCCCACTTCAGCCCAAGGGACATTCAAGAAAAACACGACGGCAACATAAGAAAGCAAGCTTAATGACAACCACTTCAAAAGACCTGCATACGTTTCATAATCCAAAAAGATTTCAAGACAGACAACGAGCAGAGCAATCGCCCCCATCATCACCGGAACACTCAATGGCAAAACAAGATCAAGTGTTAATGCGAGAATATTAAGATTT
>CALMET010000053.1 GCA_937863195.1 uncultured bacterium | reverse complement strand
CGCAACCCTCTTTGCTCCGTGAGAGGGAGCCGTCCTAGCCGATAGACGATGAAGCCTTATTGGACCCACTTGCCTTCTTGGCGAACCAAGAGTTCTTTGGCGCGAAGGGGTTCTGCCATGAGTTCTTTGATGACGCGTTCCATACGAACACCTTTTGTTTCAAGAGTACCCTGCGAAGCCTTGGCGAGAACGATGTCTCCGGGCTTGATGATGTCTTGGATAAAGAGGCCGGCTTGTGGCGTATCTTCGATGACGTGGACGCGGTCTGCAGGTAACCCGGCAGCCAGCGCACCATCCTTCATAGCGTGCGCGAATATACCACAGACAACCAAAACGTCAACGTTAGCGCGGGCAGCTTCTTGGCCGATGCGATAGTGCATTTCTTCGGCTTTAGCGCCTAATTCGCGGTTTTCACCCAAACAAGCGATTTTGCGCTGATGGGGCGCGAGCGTCACTGAAGCAAGGTCGCGAATCGCTGAGATCGTCGAAGATGGCGCAGCATTATAGGTATCATCAAATAAGGTTACCGATTTAACACCAGGCAAAATACGCGCACGTCCTGGCATCGCGGTGAAACACTTTGCGATATTCAAGAGACGTTCTTCTGGCAAGTCGAGCGCAACCACAACGGCAGCAGCAGCACACGCGGCATACGCCATCGATGTGCCAAAGACACCTTCAAACACAAGATGAAAAGGTTTTTGATAACACTCGATCACGACTTCAATACCATAAGGCTCAAGACCATGCGGCGTTTGACGTGTAATGATTTTATTCGACACGAGGCGAATATCTGAACCATCGTTTTCACCGTACCCTAATTTGTGGACGGCGGTGAGATGACGCATCGCATAGACGCGATTATCGTCTGCATTCAAAATAGCGATACCACCCGGCGTGAGCGCTTTGACGAGTGTGGATTTTTCTACAGCTACCTCATCAGCGGACGCATAATACTGGACATGTACCGGGGCCAAACTCCCATCAACAGGTGAAACGCCGGTCACGATAGAGATGTCTGGTGGAGCAATCTTAGTGAGATGCGCCAAATCACCTGGCTTATCAGCACCCATTTCAAGCACGAGAATATCCGCATTCAGTTTCCAAAATCCGAGTTGGGCAAAGAGGGCTTTGCTTAAGACACGTATCCACGCAAAAAGATTCTTACCTGGGTAATCACTTTCACCAAAAACTGTTAGCGGCAAACCAAGTTCATTATTGAAATTCTTTTGTGACACGATGACACGAACGCCGCTCTCTCTATCCCAAAGTGCTGCAGCAACCATTTGACGGGTCGTTGTTTTGCCTACCGATCCCGTAATCCCAATAATCGTCGGCTGTGCTTTTTTGATAGCAGCTGCCGCTCCTTTGGCAAGAAACGATTCGATGAAGGTAGGCATAGTGAGACGGATATCTGACCACGTGCGTTTTAGACCTGCAAGTTAGCTTAATCACCCGTTGGCATCTCTACGGTCGTTGTAGATGCGTTCGGCGGTGTGGATGTTGCTGAAACCGTTGGCAGCGGTGGTAATTCTGGCTTTTTTGTATAAGG